>NZ_MJWQ01000001.1:0-389 GCF_001762325.1 Campylobacter sp. BCW_6871
TAAAATTCCACCCAAACCAAGAGAAGTCACTCTAAAAAAAGGGATGAAACTGGACAGATATGGGGATAATTCAGGTGGCTTTGTTTGTCCTTTTAAAGAGAAAAAAGGAGTGATGCCTTATGAAAAAAGATCATTGCCTTATGAAAATAATGAAGTAATGCAAAAAACCTATAAAAGATATGAAGTAACAGAAGATATTAATATGGAAAGTATTGAAAGAAAGGTTAGAATGAGTGGGAATGAAGAATTAATAGAATATATTAAAGAGCTAAAAGAAAAAAACAAATTCCATTCCCCAAAAATAGGTAAAATATCTCCATGCTTTAAACAAGAAGGCAAAGGAACACAAATTAAACTTCCTATTTCCATAGAAAACTTAATACAATTAG
>NZ_MJWQ01000002.1:0-289 GCF_001762325.1 Campylobacter sp. BCW_6871
AATAAACCACTCATCAAATTCTTCCTCAGTAGCATCACGATAAGATATTCCTGTTTCTTCTTCAAAAGCGACTTCGTATTCTTCTGGATCGATATGATCATACGCATCACTTAAAAAACCCTCTAAATGAGAATTAACAGCCTGTAAAACTTCTTTGCTAGGTTTTGTTTTTAAGAATTCTTTAAAATTCTCAAGATTGTCTAAAATTTCAACATCAAATTCCATAATATCTCCTTTTTATTATTTTTTTATCTTTCTTCTTTCTTCATACATTTTAATTTGTTCTGGT
>NZ_MJWQ01000003.1:0-303 GCF_001762325.1 Campylobacter sp. BCW_6871
ATAAATATGAAACTTTCTATGTTGAAGACCAAGGAAGTATTAGACTTAGTTATTCTTTTGATAATGAAAAAGAAGCAATTGATAAAATGCTACAAGAAAATTATCGGCATAAATGCTACAATAGGAAAGATATTAAAGAAAATATCACAAAAGAAGCAACATTAAGAATTATTAAAGAAGAAAAGTTAGAAGTGATTTGGTATGATGAAGCACTTAAACCTTTATGCGCAGGTATTAAACATGATAAACAAAGAGATAAATATATTTCTTTTATCACTAATGCTAAAGCAGAGCTTATAGAAT
>NZ_MJWQ01000004.1:0-295 GCF_001762325.1 Campylobacter sp. BCW_6871
AAATGAAGACTATTCAATGCAAAATAGAAAAGAAGTAGCACTAAGAATCATCCAAGAAGAAAATCTAGAAGTGATTTGGTATGATGAAGCACTTAAACCTTTATGTACAGGTATCAAACATGATAAACAAAGAGATAAATATATTTCTTTTATCACTAATGCTAAAGCAAAAATTATAGAATGGAAAAGTATTGAATTTGATGGGGATGAAGAATTTGAAGGAAAAATATATAATGATGAAAGTAAAGCCCTTTATGCTCTTATCAATCGTGCTAGAATGATTAAACAAAATAGA
>NZ_MJWQ01000005.1:0-106861 GCF_001762325.1 Campylobacter sp. BCW_6871
TGAGATTTGTCCAAATTCATCATTGCTTTTTACTTCTATAGTGGAAACATTTTTTGTTTTATGGTTGATGAAGTCAAAGAATGAAGTTAAACCTGTTTGGATAGCTGCAAGTGGAGAGAGGTATTTTGATACGATGAAATAAAGGAGGATGACGCTAAATACTACTACAATAATGACAACAATGGCTTGAATAAATGCAGCTTTATGAATAGGTTTATTTATAATATCAGCGCTTTCGGTAATACAAGCTGTATAAGCAAAGACTTTAGTACAAGTTCCAAGTCTTTCTTGTCCTTTTAATCCATAGGTAAAAAAATTATAATTTCCATTAGCCTTATATGCATTTAAAACTGGAGAATGATCAATAGACGGATTTAATAATTCTTTATTGGTTGCAGCAAATATTTTATTTTCTTTATCAAATAAAAAAGTATTTCCAGGAGTTTTTGCAACTAAATTTTGTAAATCTTCAGATGGCATATCTATACCTAACACCCCAATAAATTTACCATCTTTATAAATAGCTTTAGAATATGTTATCACATATTGTTTTGTTGCAGTATCTAAATATGTTGGTGTAATAAAAACATTATTCGTTTTTAACGCTCCTTGATACCATTCTTTTGCTTTTATATCCAAATTATCATATAAATTAGGCATTATTTTTTTGTTATCATTAGCTTGTTCGCTGAGTAAAACTTTTCCATTTGCTAAACCTAAATAAGTATTTAATGCGTCTGTACTATGGCGATAATATTTCAATATTGGACCAACATTGTTAATAATATTTTCTTCGGTATTTAAAGATTGATAAGGTAAATTTATTATATCTTTTTCTAAATTCTCGGTAAAAGATATATTTGTTGACCTAAAATTTTCAACAGTAGATTGCGTAACTTTAAGCAGGTCAGTTTGATTTTTAAGAGTACTTTCATGTAGTGAGGTTTTTGTAAAATAAAAACTTACAATACCTAGAATAATTAAGGCAAAAATTGCAATTAAATTTGCAATGAGAGAAAGCTTAAATTTTATACTATTCATTTTTTTCCTTTATTTGTATTTATTTTTAAATTTAAAATTAAATCTAGTATTATTTTATCAAAAAATATAAAATATTTCTTGACTTTTATCTTGAAAATTTAAAAATTTAATTATATTAATTGAAAATTATATGTATTTTTCTAAAAAGTAGCATTATTATAAAATAATAAAATATTTAGTTAAAAATTGAATTGTATGAAATTTATATTTATAAAGGATTAGAATGGCTTATACGATCATAGAGGTAGAAAGAAAAACAGGAGTTTCTAGTAGAACACTTAGGTTTTGGCTAGATAAAGGTTTATTTCCCTTTGTGGAAAAAGATAAAAATGGAGTGCGTTATTTTAGTGAAAAAGATTTAGAATGGGTGATTTGGGTGGATTGTTATAGACAAATTGGCATGAGTATCGAGGATCTTAAAAGATATATTTTTTTATGTGCTAAAGGAAAGAGTACTGCAAAAGAGAGATTAGAGATTATTTTAAAATTAAAAGAAAAAACACTAAAGGATATGAAAAAATTGGAGAATATTATAAAAAAACTTGATTTTAAAATAGATTATTATGAAAAAATGGTTATGGAAAATAAAGATGAGCTAAATCCTTTAAGTAAAGATTATATTAAACGGAAAAAACGAGTAAAAATTTAAAAATATTTAATTTTATTCTTGACTTACACCAGATGTTAGGTTTTATACTTTTGATTAACATGATAGAAAAATGTTTTAATAATTAAGAACTATTAGTTTTTAATAAAAAATAAAAAAAGGATAAAAATGCAAAGAAGAAAATTAAGAAATTTGGAAGTAAGTGTCTTAGGACTTGGTTGTATGGGAATGAGCTTTGGTTATGGAGAAACTAAAGATGAAAAAGAGATGATAACACTCATTCATAGGGCAAAGGATCTTGGTATTGATTTTTTTGATACAGCCGAAGTTTATGGTCCTTTTATTAATGAAGAATTAGTAGGTAAAGCAATAAAACCTTTTAGAAATGAAGTGGTATTAGCAACAAAATTTGGTGTCAGGATTGAGGGTGTTAAGCAAATTGTCGATAGTACACTTAGTAAAATCAGACAAAGTTTAGAAGGTAGTTTGAAGCGTTTGCAAACAGATTGTATAGATCTTTATTATCAACATAGAGTCGATACAAATGTTCCAGTTGAAGAAGTTGCTAATTTAATGAGCGAGTTTTACAAAGAAGGAAAAATTAAGGCTTGGGGTATGAGTGAAGCAGGGGTGCAAAGTATTAAAAAAGCTCACGCAGTATTTCCGCTTAGTGCGGTTCAAAGTGAGTATTCTTTATGGTGGAGAGAACCAGAAAAAGAACTTTTAAAAGTTTTGGAAGAATTAAATATAGGTTTTGTTCCTTTTTCTCCTTTAGGAAAAGGATTTTTAGCAGGTAAATTTGATGCAAATTCTACTTTTGAAAATAATGACTTTAGATCACAAGTTCCACGTTTTAAAAGCGAGAATTTAAAAGCTAATTTGGATTTAGTTTATGCATTAGAAGATATAGCAAAAGCTAAAAATGCTACTTTAGCACAAATTGCTCTTGCTTGGGTTTTAGCACAAAAAACATTTATTGCACCTATTTTTGGAACAACAAATTTACGAAGATTAGAAGAAAATATTAATGCTGTTAATATTGATTTTACTCAAGAAGAATTAAATCATTTAAAGAGTATTTTAGAAAAAATAATAATCAAAGGGGATCGGTATGCCGGTGAAGCAGCTCTTAGAGTTGGGAAATAAAAAGTTTGGTTTATTTCTTATTGTAATGGTTTTATGTAGTTTTGTTAAAGGAGTGTAAATGCAAGAACTTGAAAGTAAAGGAATTCATGGAAGTTTTAAAGGCGATAGTAAATTTTTTAGCAAAAATGTAAAAGTTTCTATGATGTTTAAATCAAACGAGTGGAGAAATTTTAGTGGAGCTTTGGTTGAATTTGAAGCCAGTGCTAGAAGTGCATGGCATACTCATCCTCAAGGACAAACCTTAATCGTAACAGAGGGTGAAATCATCACAAAAGTTCCAGGTCAAAAAGCCTTTATAGCCAAAAAAGGCGATGTGATAAGCTGTCCTATAGGAGTAAAGCATTTTCATGGTGCGACTAATACAAGTAGTGGAGCACACATAGCACTTACAGGCGAGAAAGAAGGTAAAAATGTAGAATGGCTTGAGCTTGTAAGTGATGAAGAATATGAAAATGCCTTAAAAGAAGCAAGAGAGTAAAGAAATTTGTAAATAAAACGCAAAAATTTTATAAAAACTTTTATGTTTTTTGGAGTATTTTAAATGCTCTTTTTTCGCAAATTTTAAAAACCACAAAGGATAAAACCATGCAATTAAGACAAAAAGCAAGAGAAATTTTTGAAAAATTTTTTGGAAAAGTGGAAGAAAAACTGCTTTTTACAAGCGATAAGGAGTTTTTTACTAATCACATTAATTTTACTTTTGGCGAGAGTTTTGTAAAAGCAAATTTGGATACACAAAAATATTTTTTAATCACCCTTGCTTCTACTTTAGCAGTAGGTGGAAAAATAGAGTTTAAAGCTTTACTTCAAGGTGCAATCAAGAACGATATAAGTCCTATTGTCATTAAGGAAGTGATTTATCAAGCTACGCCTTATGTGGGTTTTGCTAGAGTATGTGATTTTTTAAGCCTTTGTAATAAAGTGTTTAAAAAACTAAATATCGCCTTAGTTTTAACTCCACAAGGTACTACTACGCAAGAAAATCGCAAAATAAAAGGCAGGGAAATACAAAATGCTATTTTTAGTGAAGCCAATATCACTAAAATGATAGAAACTACACCAGAAGATAAAGCTTTTATAAATGATTTTTTGAGTGCGAATTGTTTTGGAGACTACTATACACGCATGGGACTTGATCTAAAAACTAGAGAGCTTTTAACCCTTGTATATCTTATCTCACTTGGTGGGCTAGACAATCAAGTAAAAGCTCACATACAAGGCAATCTTAACATGGGGCAAAGTAGAAAAGATTTGCTAAATATCATTGCAGCTCTTATTCCATATATCGGTTATCCAAAGGCTTTAAATGCCCTAAATTTGCTTGATGATATTAAAAAGTAGAATGCAAGCAATAAATATTTATTGTAAATTGAGCTTAGAAGTTATTTGTAAATTAGTTTTTATCAAAAAACTTGCAATCATTTTAGTATGCTTTTAAGCTCATTTAGATATTTTTGTTGTGTTTTTAGATTTTCTTCTAAAGAATTTAAAATCTCTTCGCTAGTTCTTAGGATTTTTTCTTCTTTTACATTTGGATTTTTAGCACTTAGATCATAGTTTCTTTCTTCAAGCTCTTTTTTGCTAACAAGCCAAGAATTAGCAGTGATTTTTCTTTCTTTGTAGTATTTTAGAAATTCGTTAAAATGTGCGTATTCTAAAGGCTTATTTTTAGTAAGTTTATAAGGCGGTATAAGTTCGTAGTAATAAACTCCATCGCCTTCACAAATACATTTTTTACCTTTAGAGAAAAAAAGCACATTAGTCTTAACAGCACTATAAGGCAAAAATACCCCACTTGGCAAACTCAAAACGCATTCTAAATTAAAATCATCTAGTAAATCTTTTTTTACACTCACAAAGGCATTTGAATTTTGAAAAAGCACACCTTCAGGCACGATGATCGCACATCTTCCGTTGTTTTTTAAAGATTTTAAAATGTGTTGTAAAAACAAAAGTTCAGTAGCGTTTGATTTTATAGGAAAATTTTCTTGAATTTGTTCTTTTTCTTTACCTCCAAAAGGTGGATTTGCAAGTATTACTTCGTATTTATCTTTTTCTGTTATATCTGTTATTTTTTTACTTAAAGTATTTGTTTTTATGATATTTGGACTTGAAATTTCATGAAGTATCATATTCATAACGCCCATTGCATAGCTAAGCGGAGTTTTTTCTTTACCAAAAAGAGCATCATTTTTTAAAAATTCAAGCTCTTCTACGCTTAAATTTGCTTTTTTGCCTTTGGTTCTGTCTTTATATAAAATATGTAAAAAACTCTCAACTAAAAATCCACAACTACCACAAGAAGGATCATAAATTCTTTCTTTTGGTTTAGGATCTATTACTTCCACCATAGCCTTTATCAAAGGACGAGGGGTGTAAAATTCTCCACTATTTCCACCATCGCTACCCATATCTTTTAGAAGTTTTTCATAAACTTCACCTAAGGCAAATACTTTATCTTCTTTATTAAAACTAATCTCATCAATGATATTTATCACTTCTCTTAAAGTATGTCCATTTGCTATGCGATTGTCTATAAATTCAAAAATTCCACCGATTTTATACTCTATACTTTTAAAATCATCATTATTTTTAAAATTTTTAAGATAAGGAAAAAGCTCTTTATTTACAAATTCAAGCAAATCCGATCCACTTAAAGCATTTTTTACATCAAGTTTGCCATCTTTTTTAGGCGCTGCCCAAACACTCCAGCTAAATTTTTCTTGCAAAATGCTTTTATAATCTTTGCCATCTAAAAACGCTAAATCTTTTAAATTTGTCTCATAATCATCTAAAAATTTTAAAAAAAGTATCCAGCTAATTTGCTCTGTATAGTGCATAGCACCGCTTATACCATCATCTCTTCTTAAAATATCTGTGATTTTATCTATTTTATTTTGCATTAAAAAATTCCTTTTTTGAAAAGTTTTAAAAGTTCTATATTAATATAATAATTATTTCTACCCATTTTAATACACTCTAATACCCCTAAATTTTCACAAATTTTAAGATATTTTGAAGCACTTTGTCTAGAAATATTTAATGTTTTTATTAAAAATTCTATCTTTGTATAAGGATGAGAAAACAAAAGTTCCACAAAATCTTTACTATAAAAATTCGTTTTATTTTGTAAAATTTCGCTTACATTTAGCATCATTTTTTCTATCTTAATAATAGTTTCAATAGTCTTTACAGCGGTTTGCTCTATGCCTTTAAGTATGTATTCTATCCATTCTAAAATATCCCCTTCATCACGCACTTTTTGCAAAAGCTTATAATACTCATCTTTATTTTTTACTATATAAGCACTAAGATATAAAATAGGAAAATCCAAAAGTCCTTTATATACTAAATAAAGTATATTTATAATCCTACCCGTTCTGCCATTGCCATCATAAAAAGGATGAATGCTTTCAAATTGATAATGTATAATTGCCATCTTTACCAAAAAATCAAATTCATCTAAACTATCATCGTTAATGTATAGTTCTAAATTTCCCATAAGTTCTTGTATATTATTAGGATTTTGGGGTGGTATGTGTTTGATTTCTCCTGTAATAGGATTTTTAAGCATAGTTCCACTTTGTTTTCTAAAACCTGCATTATTTCTTTCTAATCTTTTTTGAATTTCTAAAATATGTGCATTTCTTAATAACTGTTCTTTTTTTAATAACTCATATCCTTTTTTCAAAGCACTTTCATAATCTTTCACTTCTTTTGCTGCTCTTGTGAGTTTGTTTTCATCAACTCGTGATAAAAAAAGTTCATCATGTGTTGTGATGATATTTTCTATCTCACTCGAATCTTTTGCTTCTTGTAAAATCAAAGCATTGATTAAAATACTTGGATTTGGTATGCTTTTACTAAGTCCATTTAACTCTGCTAATTTTCTAGAAGCTTTAATGATAAGACTATAAATATTTGCATTTAATTCTATATTTAAAGGCAATTTTTGAGGTATAAATTCTTTCATAATTTTCCAATTATGTTAATTTTTTCTAAAAATTTTAACATTATAAAAAAATATGTTAAAAAAATCAAAAATTTTTAACATATCAAGCCAATGTGTTAAAATTTGGCAAATTTTTTAACATTATAATTCTCCCTTAAAAGCTTTATCAAGCAAGGATTGCTTAAGCTCTTCATAATCTTTTAGTTCTTTAGTGTAAAGCTCTTTTAAAGCCTTTGTCTTTTCAAAGATAAAATCTAAATGCTCTGCGATTTGCTCTTGCTCTTTGAGTGGGGGTAGGGGGATTTGTAGGGATTTAAATTTTGGTATAGTAAGTTGCGGAATACTAGAACCTTCACCTTTTGCTATAAAAAAATTCAAACAAAAATATAAATAATGTAAGCATAATATATTTTCACAAGGAATTAAAGAAATAAGCCTTACAATAGGAAAATAAGGTTCTTTTCTAATGCAAACAAAACCTATTGTTCCTCTAGCAGATATAGTTAAAGAAGGTTTTATAATGGTAGCTTTATCTGTATATCCAACTAAACCATTATTATTTACACCATTTGCATAAACAGGGATTTGATTTTTGGCAGTTTTACTTTCTGTGCAGTTTTTTGGCTTATCTCCACCCGCAGAAATATTTTCGCTAATCTCTTCTAAGCTTTTCCATTCCCAAGATTGTGGGAGTTTATAGTTTTCTTTAGCATTGTCTTTTAATGGATTGAAAGCTTTTTGCAAGGCGCTTTGCATTAACTCATCTAAATTTAGCAAATCTTGCTCTAAAATTTTAATACTCTTATCTATCTTTGCAAAACTCTCATCTAAAATTCCCACTATCCTTTCTTGCTCTTTGAGCGGCGGTAACGGAATTTCGATTTGTTTAAGAATTTTTACACTAGCTATATTTTTGATTGCTGAACCTAAGGTGGATTCTAAAATTTTCTCTTGCATTATTGGAGAATTAAAATAATAAATAAAATAGCTATTTAAGATTTTTATATTATTAAGCCTTATTTTTAAAAGTGCTTGATTTATAATCCCCATTTCTGTATCTTTGGGTAATTCTACTATTTTTCCCAAAGTTCCAGAACAGCTAATTAGTAGGTCGCCTTCTGTTGCCTTAAACGCTTCTAATTCTTGAAATTTTTCATGCGAAATAAAATATCTTTTCCAATGTGGATCATTGTTTATAGGATTATATTGTTCAAAAATTCTAATACCCTTTTCTATAAAAAAGCTTTTTTTTAAAGCACTTCCAAATGGCCCTCTTTTTATAGAGTATTTATCACTTGATAATATTTCACCAAGTGTTTCCATTTTCCAACCCTGCGGTAAATTTGTCATTATGTTATTTTGCATTGTTCAATTCTTGAAATTTAATCGCTAGTTTATCCATAAAGGTATATGAGCTTTCATAATTATTTTTTTCTGCTTCTTTATTTGCCTTTCGAGCATTTGTAATAGCTGTAATAAGATTTTGCTTTATAATATTTGTAAAATTATAATCCTTTTTATAATCTTTTATATATTTTTTTAAATCCTTATTAATTAATTCATTACAAGGGCTATTTGTACCAAATGGTTTTGTGGTGCATGTAAAATGCAAAAGTATCCAAAATTCAAAACAAGGATTTGAGATAATTGCTTCAAATTTAAAATTCTTATCTTCTTTTATATATTCTTTTATATATTTTTCATATTCTTTTTGTGCCTTTATGAAATTTGCGTGTGTATCTTTGTCAAATACACAATACACCTCATTATAATCAAATAGATCATTTTTCTTTTTGGCAAATTTAACCACTTGTAAAGGACTTGAGTTCTCGCTTGGAATAATATCTATTGTTATGTTATTCAATCTAAAAAAATTTTTTAATTGTTTTAGATAATTAATCTCTGTTTTTTCACCTTCGCATACTATAAGTATAGCTTCATATTCGTTTTTTCTTGTTTTTCTATCTCTTATTTTTGTTTTTCTTTTTTTGCGTAAATCATCAGTTCCCATTATCACTCCAAAATGATAATATTTCTTTAAAATAAGGTAAAGCTCCAAAACGCCCTAAAAGATAATCATTTTCTAAATTTGTTTTATCTTTTCTCACTTTAAAATCACTTAAAGGATAAAGTTTGGTTGCTTTATTTTGCTTTTCACAAAACCAAATTTGATCTCTTCTAAATACATCTTGATTTAAAATAGAAGTATCGTGAGTGGTAAAAATAAGTTGAGCATTTGATTTGTTTAAATCTTCATTATGAAAAAGATTTACTAAAAATTTTGTCATCAAAGGATGTAGGTGAGTATTTAGCTCATCAACTACAATAGTGTATCCTTGTTCTAAAGCTTCTACCCAAGGTCCAATCAATTTAAAAAATTTTTGCGTTCCTTGCGATTCTAACTCCAACATATCAAATAATATTTGTTTGCCTTGCTGATTTGTATGTATTGTTTTTATATCTGTTTTTTTTAATCTTGCACCTTTTTCTAAATCAGTTTGCATCATTTGTTTAATTTCTTGTGGAATATTTTCTTGCATTAAGTTTGTTTTATTTAATTCTGTTTCTTCAACAACAATATCTTCAATATCTAAATCAGCTTGTTTTAGATAAGATATAATTTTTTGTTTATCTTGTCGTAAAATATCAATCGTTACTTCTTGTCCATCATTCCAACTATCCGTACAAGTTACTCTAATATATTTTAGAAAAAAATCAAATACAGGTTTTAATTGCTCATTATTTAATTGAATAGCCACAGATAAAAACAAGGCATTATCTCTGGTGCTATTTTCCCATAGTTGTTTAGAACCTAGAAATTTAGCTCCAAAAGAATAATTATATTTTTCTTCTTTTTCATTGTAAATTCTTTCAAACCACTTTTGCGCTCTATTGCTTTCGCCAAAAACTAAAAGCCATTCTTCTAAAATTTTTTCAGAATTTAAAATAAAGCCATATTGATACTTTGTGTCATTTTGTATAAAAATAATTTCAAATTTTGTAGACTTATTATCTTCATTGCCTAATAAAAAAGGTATTATGGGTAATTTATCTCCTCTTTGCCCATTTGCACTTGAAATAACAATCTTTTTCATAATTGCTAAAGCTTTAATGATATTTGATTTCCCAGAAGCATTTGCTCCATAAAGTACACTGCTTTTTAATAATTTTAACTTTTTATCGTTATTGGTATGAGAAGTTAAAAAAGTATTATCACTACTTGCAACCATACTTAAAACTTGCTCATCTTGTATAGATAAAAAATTTTCCACTCTAAATTCTATTAACATTTTTCTTCCTAAAAATATATAAAATTCTATTTTAGATAATTATTTTAACAAAAAATCTCAAATTTAATCTTAAAAATATCATATAGCATAAATCTCTCTTTGTAAATCATCAAAACTTTGTTTTAGAATTTCTAAGCCACCAAATTCATCGGCCAATTCTCTTACATTGCCTAAAGAGCTAAGCTCTATAAGCGGTTTTAAGCCATCATCAAAGTCTTTTATGCCATATTCTTGATATCTATTTAGTAAAAATTCTATGAATTTTATGGCTTTTTCTTTTTGAAAGCGTTTTAAAAACTCACCATTTTCTACTTGTAAAACACGCTCTTGCCTTGTTTTTATCTCGGCATTAAAGCTTAAATGCGCTAAAACATCGTATATATCACAATCTTTTTGAAAAATTTCTCTTAGATCTTTTAAAGCATCTTCATCAACTCCATCATTTGCAAGGGCTTTTAAAAATCTTTCTCTATTTTTTTGATCACTCCAAATTTCACGCAATTTTGCTTCATCATCATAATACTCACCAAGCTTTCCTATCAAAAATTCCAAAAACTCCTTAGTGCTAAGTGGCTTACCTTGTGCTCCTACATAAGTAGTTGTGATATCTAAAACCTTAAGTTTTGTGCCTTTTAAGTGTATGGTTACGCTCTTTTTTTCTTTGCTTTCTTCTTTTGTTTGTTTTATATGCTCTTTAGTGATTTTTTCTTTTTCATCTTGCTCTTTTAATTCTTCTATTTTTTCACCATCCCATTTTGGATCATAAAAAAGCTTAGTCGCACCGACAAAATCAAGTATAGTAAAAAAGTCTTTGCCTTCATAAACCCTAGTGCCACGCCCGATAATTTGCTTAAATTCCACCATAGAACCTATATTTGCTAGCAATACTATATTTCGCACATTTTTTGCATCCACTCCAGTTGTGAGCATTTTAGAGCTAGTAAGTATGACAGGATAGCTTTTGTCATTATCTTGAAACAATTTTAGATAATCAAGCCCTATTTTACCTTCATCACTCGTAACTCTTACGCAATAATCATCTCTTTTAACGCTTTTATATTTATCTATAGCTCTTTTTACCTCGTTTGCATGAGCTTGATTTGCACAAAAAATTATAGTTTTATCCATGGGATTTATAAGCTCTAAAATTTTCTTAGCGATAAAGTCATTATAGTTTGGTAAAAAGATATTTCTTTCAAACTCACTTTGTTTATAAAAGCCTTTTTCAAGCTCACCTTGTATCAAATCATCAGGATTATAGGTATAACCATCACTCAAAGTTGTTTTTATGAGTTTGACTTTATAAGGGGTTAAAAATCCATCTTCAATACCACTTTTAAGACTATAATCATAAACACTCTCACCAAAATACTCATAAGTGTCTATGTTTTCTTCTTTTTTTGGAGTAGCGGTTAAACCAAGCTGAGTCGCATAAGAAAAATATTCAAGCACAGCTCTCCAGCTTCCTTCTTCGTTTGCTCCACCTCTGTGGCACTCATCTATGATGATAAGATCAAAAAAATCTTTTGGGTATTGAAGATAAAATTTGCTCTCTTGTTCTTCTTGGGTGTTTTCTTGTTCTTTTGAATTTGCGGCTAAGCTTTGATAAATTCCAAAGAAAACATTTGCATTTGTTATGATTTTTCCATCATTTTTCTTTATTTCTTCAGCACTAATTGCCTTGCAATCACTT
The DNA here is from genome assembly GCF_001762325.1 of Campylobacter sp. BCW_6871. Classification (NCBI taxonomy): domain Bacteria; kingdom Pseudomonadati; phylum Campylobacterota; class Epsilonproteobacteria; order Campylobacterales; family Campylobacteraceae; genus Campylobacter; species Campylobacter sp. BCW_6871. Next base: position 11,730 of record NZ_MJWQ01000005.1, read on the forward strand.
TCTATAGGATTAAATTCTCCTAAGGCTTGATCTCTTAAGCTCACTCTATCGCATAAAAATAGTATTTTAGGCTTTTGATCTTTGTTTTCTTTATTCCATCTTGCCTCTAACAAACGATAGCACAAATTAAAAGCTATGGTTGTTTTTCCTGTGCCTGTAGCAAGAGTGAGTAAAATTCTATCTTTATTGTTTATAATAGCTTCTATGACTTTGTCTATGGCTATTTTTTGATAATACCTTAATTCTTTTTGCGGGATAAATAAGTCTTTTTGTGTAAGAAGTTTGTGTTGCCATTCTTTTAAATTCCCAAAAACACGCTCAAATAAAACTTGCGGACTAGCAAAATTTTGCACATACTCGCCCCTTGCATTTTGCATATCGTATTCATAAATCTTTTCTCCATTTGTGCAATACACAAAACGCACATCTAAATTTTTTGCATATTCTTGTGCTTGAGAAAGTCCATCAAGCGGGTCTTTGCTTAATTTCTTTGCTTCAATGATAGCTAGGTGTTTGTTTTGAAATTTAAGTAAATAATCAACGAATTTTCTTTGCCCTCTTTTGCCGCCTATGAGTTTTTTTCCTGCATTAAAATAGTATTCTCTTATTATGTTTTCTTCATTCCATAAAGCTAATTTTAATTTCTCATCTATAATTTTAACCCTTGTATCGTGCTCTGAAAAATTCATTTTTAACCCTAAATTAATTTTAAAATAATAATAACATATTTTAATTTGAATAACGGTTACTTTACAATTTTCTTAAAATTTTGCAATATTTTTTTACATTTTTTCGATAAGAAAAAAGCTTAAAGTCATTCTTTTTTGCTACAAATTTGGTGTTTTTGTGAAATAAATTTTCAAGCTTTTTTCTTGTTTTTTCAATTTGTTCAAGTGAAGTAGTATTAAAAGAATTTAAGATAATTTTTATTTCTTTTTGCTTTAAAAAGTTTAGAATATCAGTATTTTGTTTACCTAGCCAAATTTCAAAACCAAATTTAAGTCCGACTTTAAAACTAAGCATATCAAAAAGTGTTTCACGCATAGAATTTAACAAATAATTTGACATTATAAATTGTTTTCTTAAAAGAGCTTTTTCTAATTTTGTAAAAGTAAAATAAAACTCATTGCATATTTCATCAAAATCTTTTTCTGTTGGTTTCTTAATGCAAAAAACATTCTCATTTTGAGTTTTCTTAAATCTTTGATCTTTATCTATAAGCGCTTTGCTTAAAGGTTCAAATTTATAATAATGTTTCAATGATTTTAAGGGGATAAATTTAAAGTCTATTCTCACTCCATTTTTAAAAATCACCAAAAAACTCACCCAATTTTTAGGCAAATCAGCTTTATAGAATTCAAAGCTTTCAGGGGCTTGATAAAATAAAATTTTTCCAAAATTTTTAATAAATTTAGGTAATTTTGCTTTTTTGATATCTTTGCTTTTGTTTAGGTTTAATAATTTTCTCAAATTTTTAGATTTTAGAAAAAATGAAATATCATAATCTTGATATTTATCCTTTTTAGCTTTCTTATTTACTCTTGAACCTTCAAGTGTTATAAGACGAATTTGTTTATAAATAAAAGCAATATTTTTAATTTTTTCTAAAATTCTTTTTTCGCTTTGCATCTAAAAATTCCTTTTTAAAAAATCTTAAAAGTTTTATATTTATATAATAATGATTTTTATCCATTTTGATATATTTTAAAAATATTAAATTTTCATAAATTCTTTTATATTTTAAAATTTCTAAAGATTTTTAACATTATAAAAAAAATACGTTAAAAAATCAAAAAATTTTAACACATCAAGTATTTTTCTAATTTTTAAAAAATTATTTTCTCTCTTGACTTATAGCTACTCTAATGTTTTATAATTATAAAAAATCAAAAAAGGAGCAAAGATGCAATACAAAATTTTAGAAAACAATCGCATCGCAAGTAAAGGCTATGCAATGCTTAGTAAAGATGCGAAATTTACACCCTTTGAATTTAGCCGCCACGCTATTGGCGATAATGATATTTTGATTAAAATCCTATATGCAGGCATTTGTCATAGCGATATTCACACCGCAAGAAGCGAGTGGGGAGAAGCTACTTATCCTTGCGTGCCTGGGCATGAGATAGCAGGAGAAGTTATCGCTGTGGGTAAAAATGTGAGTAAATTTAAAGTAGGAGATTACGCAGGGGTTGGTTGTATGGTAAATTCATGCGGTGAGTGCGATGCTTGCAAACGCTCACAAGAGCAGTTTTGCGAAAATGGCAAAACCATCTTTACTTACAATAGTTGTGATGTATTTCACGGCAATGAAAACACTTATGGGGGCTACTCAAACAACATAGTTGTAAGTGAAAAATTTGCCATTTGTGTGCCAAAAAATGCACCGATGGATAAGGTTGCACCTTTGCTTTGTGCGGGCATTACCACTTACTCGCCTTTAAAATTTTCTAAGATAAAAGAAGGTTCAAGCGTTGCTATAGCAGGATTTGGCGGACTTGGTATGATGGCTGTAAAATACGCTGTTAAAATGGGTGCAAAGGTTAGCGTTTTTGCTAGAAATGAAAACAAAAAAGCCGATGCTTTGGCTATGGGTGTAAGCTCATTTTACACAAGCACTAATAAAAACGCCGTAAAAGAACGCTTTGATTTAATCATCTCAACCATTCCAACGCCTTATAATCCTGCAATTTATTTAGATTTGCTTAAATTTGGTGGCGAAATGGCTATAGTTGGCTTACCTCCTGTGGAAGATAAGGTAAATATAGGCATAAACGAGCTTGTGCATAAGGCAGGTAAGAAGGTTTATGGTTCGTTAATTGGCGGTATTGCTGAAACTCAAGAAATGCTTGATTTTTCTTTAAAACATGGAATTTATCCAGAAACCGAGCTTATTACCCCACAAGAAATCGATAAAGCTTATGAAAATCTAACCTCAGGAAAGGCTAAATTTCGCTATGTTATTGATATGACAAAAGAATAATTTAATACTTATCAAAAACTACATCGCTAATGTCAAATCCTCTTTGCTTAGCGATGTCTAAAAGCTCTTTTGTGCTTTTTTCATCTATTATATTTCTTGCTAAAATCCAAAGGTATTTTTTATCAGGGCTACCCACAATGGCAACTTTATACTCGCTATCAATAAAAATGATTTCATAATTTACTTTATTAAAAAGGTTCATAAAGATGTTAAATCTCACTGCTAATTGCCTATTTGAAACGATTTTTGCCTTGCCTTTTATACTTGAAATTTCATTTTCTTTACTGCAAAAATTCTCAATCTCTACATAAGGAACACCATTTTTATATTTAAGCTCGTATTTTGCCTTTGAATTTAGGCAAGATTTTTGAAAAAAGGCGGGTTTTCTAGCCATTTCAAGCCATTCTCCCATATAATTTTGTAAAGAAAGTTCGCCAATTAATTCAAGCATTTTTTTCCTTTTTGTCTTTCTCGCCCCATTTGCACATAGCTTGTAAAATGGGAATTAAACTTTGTCCGCGTTTGGATAAGCTATATTCTACCTTGGGTGGAATTTGAGCGTATTCTTTTCTGATAATTAAACCATCATTTTCTAGTTCTCTTAAGGTATTGGTTAAAGTTTTAAAAGATATGGAGCTTAAAAAGCGTTTGAGTTCATTATAACGCACGATTTCATAGCGAAATAAGCAGTATAAAATACTCATTTTATATTTTCCATTAATTAATGCTAGAGTATAGTTAAATCCACATTCTTCGAAATTGCACTGAGAATTCTCTTTAGTCATTTAACATTCCTTTAGTATAGTATCTTACTTTATTTTCTGTATTGAAAATGATATTATGCTAAGTTATAATTGTATCATAAAATTTAAAAAAGGATAAAAATGAAAAATATACTCTTGCTTAATGGTGCTAAAGAATTTGGAAGTTCAAAAGGACAGCTTAATTTAACATTGCATAATCATGCTTTAGAAATTTTAAAAACATTAGGATACGAAGTAGATCAAACTCACATAGATCAAGGATATGATCCTAAAGAAGAGATACAAAAATTTATAAAAGCTGATGCTGTGATCTATCAAATGCCAGCTTGGTGGATGGGCGAGCCTTGGATAGTTAAAAAATATATCGATGAAGTGTTTGGTTTGGGTGCTGGAGTGCTTTTTAAAAATGATGGAAGAACTCATGAAAATCCTAGTAAAAACTACGGAAAAGGTGGTTTAGATCATGGTAAAAAATACATGTTTTCTCTCACTTGGAATGCACCTCTTGAAGCCTTTAATGATAAAAATGAATTTTTTGAAGGAAAGGGTGTAGATATGGTGTATTGGCATTTGCATAAGGCTCATGAATTTATAGGTATGAAAGCTTTACCAACTTTTATGTGTAATGATGTGGTAAAAAATCCTCAAGTGGAAAAATATCTAAATGAGTATGAACTACACTTGAAAAAAATTTTTAAAAAAATTTGACTTAAAAATTTCAAGGAAAGTATTTGTATATCTTGCTTGTTTTAGCTATGTTTTTATGGGGCTCATCTTGGCCTACTTCTAAGATTTTATCGGCTTATGCTGATACTTCTGTGATTACTTTTTGGCGTTTTTTCTTTGTTTTGCTAGGTTCTTTGATAGTATTAGGCTTTTTAAGAATTCCTTTAAGGCTTGAAAAATCTACTTTAAAATGGGTGCTGATAGCAGGAATTTTAAATGGGCTTTATACTTTTGTATTTTTTATTGCCATTAAGCATGGTTTAGCTGGAAAAGGCGGTGTTTTGGTTACAACTATGATTCCTATTTTTTCTTATTTTATATTTATGACAGCGATATTATTTCAAAAAGATAAAAAATCAACTCACAAGATCACAAAGAGTGAAATTCTAGGCTTATTTTTAGGTTTATTATCTGGATTTTGTTTGTTAAATTTAGGGAGTTTAGAAGATTTATTTGGTAAATTTAATATTTTATTTTTAACTTGTTCTTTTATTTGGGCTTTGATAGCAGTGTTTAATCATAAAGCCAAAGGAGCTCACCCTTTGGCGATTAACTTTTATATTAATCTCATTTCTGTTTTAATGTTTTCTTGGATATTGTTTGATGTAAAAAGTTATGAAATTTTTCATTTTGAATTTAAATTTTGGATCAGTATGTTTGTCGTGGCTTTTTTATCAACTATTATAGGTACTAGTATTTATTATTATGGGATTCACATTTTAGGGAGTGTTAAGGCAAATTCTTTTGTTTTAATCACTCCTGCTAGTGCTTTAATTTGCAGTTATTTTATACTAGATGAGGTGTCAAATGCACTTACCTTGTTAGGTTGTGCCTTGGCTATAGGTGCTATATATTTTATCAATATTTATGGTAAAAAAGCTTAGATCATTTTCTATAACCGTGGCTATTTTTGTATAGTCTCCTGTGCTTTGTTCTACTGCCATTAAAATGATAGGAATACCACTTTTTGGTACCTGTATGCTTCCAAAAACTGCAGGATCTGAAATAATATCTGTTGAGTTTTTATGCTCTATACTTTTGCTAGATTCTGTATAAATCACCATTCTATCACTTTTTAAACCCACTTTATAACTAGTATTTAAAAAAGCATCTATGCCTTTTTGGGTAAAAGCATCTTCATTTGTTCCTAAAATAACGCGTATAATAGGATCTTTTGAGCTTTTAAAAATAGGATTTTCACATTCTCTAGCTTCTAAATTAAAAGGTATAAAAGTATCATGAGTATTTAAAATATCATCTTTTTGCAAAGCTCTTCCTTTAAAAATTCCAACTCTCATTTTAGCATCGCTGGATTTAGAGTTTAAAAAACTTTTTACTTCAAAGCTACCTGCTACGCATAAATGTCCACGAAAACCTATTTTTGCTAAACCAAGTTCTAAAATATCACCTTTGTTTGTTTTATACACCTTGCAAGTTTTTATTTTTTGATTATTAGGCTTTGCCTCAAATTCAGCCCCACTTAAAACAAAATAATTCTCATCTAAAAATTTATATTTTCCACCCTTTAAACAAAGCTCAATTCTTGCTTCATCTTGTTTGTTTCCAAGTAAGATATTTGTCATTCTTAAGGCATCTTCATCCATAGCCCCACTTCTTGCTATGCCAAATTTAGCAAATTTTTTTCTACCAAAGTCTTGCAAACTCGAATTTATAAATGCTTCAATGATTTTTATACTCATAAATTTCCTTTTGATAGATTTTTTTAGCAACTTGCTCTTGGATCTCAAAAAATTCATCTTTTGAAATGGCTTTAAATTTTAAAAACATACCCGCTTTTAAAAAAGAAAGTCTTTCATCTAAACCTCCAAGATAAGGAAAACCTGCCAAACCTAGCATAAAAACAAGATAGTAAGGCTTAGTGTGAAGAGATATAAGTTCTTCTTTTTAAATTTGATTGAAATTCTAAATCCAGTCCAAATTCTTCATCATAACAAAGTGGAACTTCTATACAAAGACTTGAGTTTTGCTCCGTAAGTTTTAATATCCTTTTTAATTTTTTTCAAAAAATCAAGCAAAGAATTTAAAGAAAGTATACAAGGATTAAAGTATATAAGCAAGCTTGCATAAGCACTTATCAACTCATCAATATTATAAATTTCACCTTCTTTTAGGGCTTTTTGTATCCTTTGTTCCGTGCTTAAAACATAAGCATTGATTTGAGGTGAAATTTCTTGTTTAAAAAGCAAAAGCAAAGCCTTGCTTCCATTAAAATGCACACTAAACATTGCTAAAACCTATATAAAATTTTCCAAAGCACAAATTTGAATTTGTTCTTTTTCTAAATTTTCTTTGATTTTTTTAACAAATTCTAAAGCTTTTACATTATCCCTATGAACGCAAATACTATCCGCTTTTAAATCAATTTCTTTGCCATTTATGCTTGTAACTTTGCCTTCTTTTATCATTTTTACAACGCGTTTATCGCTAAATTTTTATCAATAGCTGCTATATTATAAAGTGCGCCATAAGCTTTAAAATGCTGTATTTTCATACCTTTTGTCTTAGTAAAGTCAAAGCTCCTAGTTGATACAAGGCATAGTTTTTAGCCTCTTCAAAGCTTATTTGCATATTGCGTCTTCCAAAACCCAAAAGATCAGGATAAGATGGGTGTGCTCCTATGCAAACACCATTTTGCTTGGCTAAATTTAAGGTCTTATCCATTACACAAGGATCACCCGCATGAAAGCCACAGGCGACATTTACTGAACTTACAAATTTTAAAATTTCTTCATCCATTCCCATTTTATAGGCGCCAAAACTTTCCCCTAAATCACTATTTAAATCCACTTTGAACATTATTTGACCTTGTATATTTAATTATTGATTTTATTATATCTAAAGAAGAAATTTAAATAAGCTAAAAGTATTGAAAAATAAATAAAAAAGTTACAATAAGTAAAAATAATATTTTAAGCAGGCTAAAACCTGCTTAATTTTAATCCTTCCTTGTTTTTGCATCAACTACGAATAAAGGTTTATAGAGCAATTTAAATCCGCTAATAAAACTTAAAGTATCGTCACTTGTAAGCCAATCGATAAATTTTTTAGCTTCAGTATAATTGACATTTTTGCAATGCTTAGGATTTGTTGCTATAACAGAATAAAAATTTTTAAGGCTATCATCACCTTCATTTATAATGACTAAACTTGGATTTCCTTTTTCACTGGCTTCATATTTGATATAAGTGCCACGATCAGTTAAAATCACACCTTTTTTTTCTTCAGCGATTTTAATGCTTGCTAGCATACCTTGTCCACTTTGTTGATACCAGTTTTCTTTTTCAGGCACACCACCAAGATCTTTCCAAAGACTTTTTTCTTTATTATCAGTACCTGATTTATCGCCTCTTGAGATGAAAGTGAGTTTTTCATTTTTGATAAGCTCTAAACTTTCTTTTAAATTTTTGCCTTTAAATTTAGAAGCTATTGATTTATCTGCAATGATGATAAAATCATTATACATCACAGGGGTTCTATCCACGCCAAAACCTTTTTTTATAAATTCTTTTTCTGCTTTTGGAGAGTGCACAAAAAGTACATCAGCATTGCAATCTTCACCCATTTTTAAAGCCGCACCTGTTCCTACTGCAACCCATTTTAAGGTATTGCCGCTTTCTTGTTCATAAAGAGGCTTTAGAGCATCTAAAAGTCCTGTATTGTCAGTGCTTGTTGTGGTTGCCATTTTAAGTTCTGCTGCACTTGCACTTAAAGCTAAAGCAAGGGCTAAAGAAATGATTTTTTTCATTTTTTCTCCTTATAAATTTACATAAAAAAATATTTTAGCATAATTATGCTAAAATTACTTATTTTAAAAAGGATATTTTTGGATTATATTTTTGATGGTTTTAAACAAGCTTTATTTTTACTTTTTAATGCTGATGAAAGTGTAATTTCAGCTATAAAAACTACACTTTTAAGCTCAAGTATTTCTATAGTTTTAGCTTTGCTCATAGGTTTTCCTTTGGGATTTATCTTGGGCTTTTTTGATTTTAAATTTAAACGCTTTATAAAACTTATCATAGATACTAGCCTTTCTTTTCCAACAGTTGCGGTAGGACTTATACTTTATGCACTGATTTCAAGTCGAGGACCTTTGGGAGAATTTGGACTACTTTTTACTATAAAGGCTTTAATTTTAGGGCAGTTTATTTTAGCACTTCCTATAGCGATCGCACTTTTTTCAAATTTGATAGAAAATATGAATAAAAAACATTTTTTACTTATAAAATCTTTTCACCTAAGTCCTTTAAAACTTGTTTTAATGATGATTTATGAATTACGCTTTGCTTTGATTAGCGTCGTTGCACTAGTTTATGGACGCATTGTAGCAGAAGTAGGAGTAGCGATGATAGTGGGTGGAAATATTAAATACGACACTAGAACCATAACCACAGCTATTTCTCTTGAAACCAACAAAGGCGAATTTGCTAGCGGTATAGCTTTGGCTTTGGTTTTAATTCTCATTGCCTTTTGTTTAAATTTCATCACACATAAACTCAAAAGAACATAAAATGATAGAAATTTCTAATCTTTTTTTCAACTATCAAAACAAAGAAGTTTTAAAAATTAAAAATTTAAAACTTGATACTAGTAAAATTAGCATCTTAATGGGAACGAATGGAAGTGGAAAATCTACATTTTTAAGAATATTAAAATTTTTAGAAGGAGATTTTTCAAAAAATATTTCTTATTTTGGAAATTTTAAACTTAATAATAAACAAAAGCGTGAAATTTATTTGCTTTTTCCAGAGCCTATTTTGTTAAATCGTAGCGTAAGGGCAAATTTTTTATTTACTTTAAAAACTTATGGGATTAAAGAAGATATCGAAGAACGCATAAAAGAAAGTTTGATGTTTTTAAATTTAGATGAAAGTCTTTTAAGTAAATATCCTAATGAACTTTCATCAGGACAAAGTCAAAAAATAGCTTTTGCTATAGCTTTAAGCGTAAGAGCGAAGTATTATTTACTTGATGAACCGAGTGCTTTTTTGGATAAAAATACTACGCTTTTATTTAAAAAAGCTATTCTTAAAATGCACGAAAATTTCAATACAGGTTTTTTAATCGCAAGTCATGATAAACATTTTTTAGATTCTTTGGCTCAAAAAAAACTTTATTTACACAGTGGAGAAATTTTAGAATTTGAAAATACTAATGTTTTTGAGCTAGAAAATCAAGGTGTGAAATTTTGTAATTTTATAGATTTTAGTAATTGTAAAAAATATAAAGATTTTAAAAAACCTCCAAGTAAAATTGCGATTGATCCTTATAAAATTTCTTTTTTTAATTCTAAAAATATCCCAAAAAATAATTATGAGTTTATTTTAGAAAAATGTTATATTATAGCACTTAGAAGTAGGAAAAGTGATGTTTTTATAAGGGTAAGTTGTATGGATAAAATTTTAGAATTTGCTTTAGAAAAACAAGAATTTTTAAAATTCGATTTAAAATTATACGAAGAACTCAGTCTTTATTTTTATGAAGATGCAATATGTTTCTTAAATTAACATACATTATAAAATTTAAATAAAATATTACAAATATTCCCATTTTTTATAAAATTTATCTTAATTATTTTTTAAATTTGTATTTAATGTAAATAAACTCTTATATAATGTTTAAAAATAACCATAAAGGAGTTTTTATGCTTAATCAAAATAATCAAGAGCTTTTTAAACCAAGTAAAGAATTTTCTCGTAATGCTCGTATAAAAAATTTATGTGAATACTATGATTTATGCGATGAAGCCAAAGAAGATTTTGAAGGTTTTTGGAAAAGACAAGCACTTGAGAAGATCGAGTGGTTTTCGCCTTTTTCAAGAGTGCTAAATGAGGATAAAGCTCCATTTTATAAATGGTTTGAAGGTGGAACTTTAAATGTAAGCTATCAATGTCTTGATCGTCATATGAAAACAAGACGCAATAAAGCTGCTTTGATTTTTGAAGGTGAAATGGGGGATTATGAAGTTTATACTTATAGAAGATTATTGCATGAAACTTGCAAGGCAGCCAATTTGCTTAAAAAATTCGGAGTAAAAAAAGGCGATAGGGTTGTAATTTATATGCCTATGATTCCAGAAACAGCTATAGTAATGTTAGCTTGTGCAAGGATTGGGGTTATTCATAGTGTGGTATTTGGAGGGTTTTCTCCTGAAGCCTTAAGAGATAGAATTATAGATGCAGGAGCTAAACTTGTGGTAACGGCTGATGGTGCTTTTCGTCGTGGCAAACCTTATATGTTAAAACCTGCAGTAGATAAGGCTTTAAGTGAAGGGTGTGAAAGTGTAGAAAAAGTACTTATAGTTATACGCAATAATGAGCCTATAGAATATATTAAAGGAAGGGACTATGTTTATAACGAACTTGTGAAAAATGAATCTTATAAGTGTGAACCCGAAATCATGGATAGCGAGGATTTGTTGTTTTTGCTTTACACTTCAGGATCAACGGGCAAGCCAAAAGGAGTTATGCATGCAAGTGCAGGATATATACTTTGGGCACAAATGACTATGGAATGGGTTTTTGATATTAAAGATTATGATAATTATTGGTGTAGTGCTGATGTGGGTTGGATTACAGGACATACTTATGTAGTTTATGGGCCTTTAGCATGTGGAGCAACGACTATAATGCATGAAGGAACTCCTACTTATCCAAATTCTGGGCGTTGGTGGAGAATGATAGAAGAGTATCAAATAAGCAAATTCTACACTTCGCCAACTGCTATAAGAATGCTTCATGCTGATGCACCTGATGAGCCAAGAAAATATGATTTAAGTACGCTTGAAGTGCTTGGAACGGTTGGAGAGCCTATCAATCCTAGTGCTTGGAAGTGGTTTTATGATGAAATAGGGGGAGCTAAAAGTCCTATAGTCGATACTTGGTGGCAAACAGAAACAGGTGGGCATATGATCACGCCTTTACCAGGCGCTACTCCTTTAAAACCAGGTTGTGCTACCTTGCCTTTGCCAGGAATTTTTGCAGAAGTTATTGATGAAGAAGGCAATAAAAAAGATGAAGGTGAAGATGGATTGCTTTGTATAACCAAACCTTGGCCTTCGATGATTCGTGGAATTTGGGGTAATGATGAACGCTATATAGAAAGTTATTTTTCTCAAGCTAGAAAAGATGGAAAAGCTGTATATTTTAGTGGCGATGGTGCTTTTTATGATAAAAATGGTTATATTACCATCACAGGAAGAACAGATGATGTGGTTAATGTTGCAGGACATCGTATAGGAACGGCTGAAATTGAAAGCGCTATTGCTAAACATCCAAGTGTAGCAGAATCAGCTGTAGTGAGTATTTTGGATGCGATTAAGGGCGAGTCACTGTTTGCTTTTGTGGTTTTAAGTCCTACATCCAGTTGTGATCTTGGCGGAGCTATAGAAACTTTAAAAGAACTTAATGACATTTTAAGAGTAGAAATAGGACCTATAGCTAAAATAGAAAAAATTCTTTATACTCCAGGTTTGCCAAAAACTAGAAGTGGTAAAATAATGAGAAGAATTTTAAGAACTATAGCAAGAGGTGAAGAAATTAAACAGGATATTTCAACACTTGAAGATTCTGGAGTAGTAGAAACCATTGTTAAATTAGCTAAGGCAGAGTTTGAATAACAAGGCAAAAAGAACTTTGCCTTGTTGCATAAAAATTCATAAAAATAAGCTATAATGATAAAAAAATAAAAGGAAATTTTTATGCTTCAAACTTGTATTTTCCCTGCGGCAGGTTATGGGACAAGATTTTTACCTGCAACAAAAACTTTACCTAAAGAGATGTTACCTATCTTAACTAAGCCTTTGATCCATTATGGGGTTGATGAAGCTTTGGAAGCAGGAATGGAAAATATGGGCTTTGTCACAGGGCGTGGAAAAAGAGCTTTGGAGGATTATTTTGATATTTCTTATGAACTTGAGCATCAAATTTCAGGTACAAAAAAAGAATACTTACTTGATGAAATTCGCTCTTTGATCAATCGTTGCACCTTTACTTTTACAAGACAAAATCAAATGAAAGGCTTAGGTGATGCGGTTTTAAAAGGTAAACCTTTAGTTGGCGATGAAGCTTTTGGCGTAATTTTAGCCGATGATTTGTGTGTTAATGAAGAAGGCTTAAATGTTATGGCTCAAATGGTAAAAATTTATGAAAAATATCGCTGCACCATCATAGCTGTGATGGAAGTACCAAAAGAACAAGTTTCAAACTATGGAGTAATTTCTGGAAATTTTGTAGAAGAAAATCTTATTATGGTTAATTCTATGATAGAAAAACCAAGTCCTGATGAAGCTCCAAGTAGTCTTGCTATCATAGGAAGATATATTTTAACTCCTGATATTTTTGGAATTTTAGAAAATACTAAAGTAGGAAAAAATGGCGAAATTCAACTTACCGACGCGCTTTTAACTCAAGCAACCAATGGTATGGTTTTAGCTTATAAATTTCAAGGGAAGCGCTTTGATTGTGGAAGCGTAGAAGGCTTTGTAGAGGCGACAAATTATTTTTACGAGAAAAGTAAATGTTAAACAATACACTTTTTTTTAAGCAAAGTGAAATTCACACTATAAGTTCTTATGCAAATCGTATTAATGATGAGGTAAAAAGTGGAGATGTAGGGTATTATCATCTTATTGACACAAGTTTGAATTTAATCGATGAGAGCTTGAAATTTATTCAAGATAAAGAATATGTAAAAAATATCGTTTTAGTGGGAATGGGAGGTTCAAGTTGTGGTGTAAAAGCCTTGCGCGATATGCTTTTTAATGAAAAAAGCAACCAAAAAGAGCTTTTTATACTCGATAACACAAGCTCACATTCTTTTAATAAGACTTTAGAAAAAATCAAGCTTGAAGAAAGTTTGTTTTTAATCATCAGTAAAACAGGTAGCACTATAGAAGTCGTATCACTTTTTAAACTTCTTATTGAACATTTTAAACTTGATATGCAAGAATTAAAAAAATACTTTGTTTTTATTACTGATAAGGATTCAAAACTTCATAAAGAAGGTGAAAATTTAGGTATTAAATGCTTTTTTATCCCTGCAAATGTAGGAGGTCGTTTTAGCATACTTTCAGCCGCGGGTATAGTTCCACTTTGTTTTTGTGGCTATAATGCCAAAGCTCTTTTAGAAGGAGCTAAAGCTTGTTTTGAAGATTTTTTTACTCGCAAAAAAGATGAAATTTTACAAAAGGCTTATCATTATTGCACACACAAAAATGCCAATATCAATGTGCTTTTTTCATATAGTGATGCTTTTAAAGGCTTTAACGAATGGTATATCCAGCTTATTGCTGAAAGTTTAGGTAAAAAGCAAGGCTATAAACGCATAGGTTTAACTCCTATTGCACTCATTGGTGCAAGAGATCAGCATAGTTTTTTACAACTCATCATGGATGGACCTAAAAATAAAACTGTAACTTTTTTAAAAATCAAAGACGCTCAAAAAGCACCTATTATCCCTGATATTCATTTTAAATTTTTAGATTCTTTAAGTAATAAAGTCAATCTTCACGAACTTTTAAACGCTCAATGTGATGCAACTATGCATGCTTTAATCGCTGAAAATTTGAGTGTTGATGTGATAGAACTTGAAAAACTTGACGCTTGGCATGCGGGATATTTGATGTATTATTATGAACTTTTTACTTCAACTTGCGGTGTTATGCTAGGGATTAACACTTATGATCAACCTGGTGTGGAAGTTGGAAAGTTGATCTTAAAAAATATATTAAATTCTTAATCAAAATTCATTAAAAAAAGAGTATAATGATTTTAAGTTAAAATTATAATAAAAATTTTTAATTAATAATAATTATTATTTAAGAATTTTATGCTATAATTTTAAAAACCAAAAAAAGGAGTCAATCATGTCAGTTACAAAACAATTATTACAAATGCAAGCAGATGCTCATCATCTATGGGTTAAATTTCATAATTATCATTGGAATGTAAAAGGTTTGCAATTTTTTTCTATACACGAGTACACAGAAAAAGCTTATGAAGAAATGGCAGAACTTTTTGATAGTTGTGCTGAAAGAGTTTTACAACTTGGCGAAAAAGCTATCACTTGCCAAAAAGTTTTAATGGAAAATGCAAAAAGTCCAAAAGTTGCAAAAGATTGCTTTACTCCGCTTGAAGTCATAGAACTGATCAAACAAGATTATGAATATCTTTTAGCAGAATTTAAAAAACTCAATGAAGCAGCAGAAAAAGAAAGTGATACCACAACAGCTGCTTTTGCACAAGAAAATATCGCAAAATATGAAAAAAGTCTTTGGATGATAGGTGCTACTTTACAGGGTGCTTGCAAAATGTAATTTAAGGGGCTTTATGCCCCAAATTATACAAACTAGGTTATAATATCCTTTTTTAAAGGATAAAATTGAAAGTGCTTAATTTTTTTTATGAAAATCACCCTAAATTTGAGGTAAGTTATGAAAGAAAAAATCAAATTTCAAAACCAAATATTATCATAAAAGGCCCACGATTTTGTGGTAAAAAAACACTTATTTTTAATTTTTTATCTCAATTTAAAGCAAGTGAAATTTTGTTTTTAGATTTATATGATACACGTTTTGAAAAACAAAGTTTAGAAAGACTTGCTGATTTTTTGAATGAAAATTTACAAATTAAAATTCTTTGCCTTTATAATTTGGATTTTATCCCTAATTTAGAAAAAATTAAAATTCCCATCATCTTAAGTACAAATATAAAAGATTTAAATATAAATGGGTTTGAAGAACTTGAACTTGATTATTTTGATTTTGAAGAATTTATTAGTGTAAGTAAGAAAAATTTACCTATAAATAATTTAGTAGGTCTTTTTTTGCAAAGTGGACGGAGTAAATTTGGAGAAAAAAACATACTTTTAAGACAAAGCTTTACTCTTTTAGAATTAGAAATTTTAAAGTATTTAGCTTTAAATTTGGGTCAGCAAATCAGTATTTCTAAGATATTTATAGAACTCAAAAAAAGATTAAAAACTTCAAAAGATAGTGTTTATCAAGCTATAAAAAAATTAGAAAATACTTATGTGATCTATATTTTAAAACATGATGAAAAAAAACTTCAAAAGATTTATTTTAAAGATTTTGGCCTAAGAAATAATCTTTGTATTTCAAAGGATTTTTCACATTTATTTGAAAATTTAGTTTTAAGCGAGTTGTTTAAATTTAAAGAAGAATTTTTTTATAACAAATACTTTAACTTTTATAGCCAAATATCTAAAATTGCTTATATTTCAAGTCCAACTTTAGATATTGATTTGATCAAGCTACGTGCTAAGAAAATTTTACCAAAGGCTTTAGAACTTGGAATTTTTCATGTGATTTTTATCACTCTTTCAAGCGAGGATAGTTTTTTTGAGCAAGGGGTTAAATTTGAAGTCATATCTTTTGATAAATTTTCACTTGGATTTTAGGCGTTGTTTGATTTTGTATCGTATTTTTCAAGGTTGTATCGTTTGATGATTTTTGTAATAAGATTGATATAATATCCCTTGCGTTCAGAATAAGAATCTAAAGTTTTAATAGCCTCTAGTCCTGTTATCTCTTTGTCTTCGCTTTCAAATTTAGCTCTTACATCGCGAAACTTTTCATAAGCAAAATGACGATTTAAATTTAAAACATAAGAGTCAACACTATCTTGCAGACTATCAAAAATTTTAATTTTGTGTTTTTTATCTGGATGTCTTAAATCAGGAATTAAACCTTTCTCACCCCAAGTCCATTCTCCAAAAAGATTGTTTGCTTCTCTTGCGAAGCGACTGGTACCTGTAGCACTTTCAACTAAAGCTTGGGCTATACCCATGGATTTTGGAATTTTTTGAATACGTTTTTTATATTCTGCAAAATCATAAAGATTTTCAATGCGATATTTGTTTTTTATCGTGATAAGTTTTTCAAGATTTATTTGGTTTGAAGTCCTAAAGCCTGTTTTGTAAGCATCTTTAAAAAAGGCTTCGATAAAGGATCTTTCTTGTTCAATTTTTTTAAAGCTTTGATCAAACATTTCATTCATTTTTATAAAAAAAATTTGTCTTTTTTGATCTATATCAAGTTTGTAATATTCTTCTCCAAATCCACTCTTTAGATCATCAGCAAAAAGTGGGATTAGAAAAAGACTAAGAAAAATTATAATTGGCTTCAAAACAATACTTTACCTTTCCTTCAAAAAACAATTCTTCATTTTTATATGCAAACCCTACCTCTTCACCACTTTTAGGAGTTATTTTAACTTTATTTTGTACTTTTTTATTTAAAAATGCCAGATAAAAACAAGCCCCCATTCCTGTGCCACAAGCTAAGGTTTCATCTTCAACTCCGCGTTCATAGGTGCGAACTTTTAAATGATTTTCATCTAAAATTTTTACAAAATTAACATTGGCATTATATTTTTGTCTCATTTTTTGACAAAGCATTGTATCAAATTCATCTAAATTTTGACAAAAATGTACTAGATGTGGAACTCCAGTGTCGCAAAGTTGCCAAGTTTTTCCTAATTCTTCAAAAGTATTTTGCACGCTTTTTATTTTGCCTAAAGATACTTCAACTTTATCTTGATTTACCTTTGCTTTTATTACTCCTGCACCGGTTAAAAAACTCATGTTACGATTTATTTTGTTAATATGATGTGCAAAATGTGCCGCAGCCCTTGAGCCATTGCCACACATAGCAGCCCTTGAGCCATCGTTATTATAAAATTCCCATTCAAAGTCGTATTTTTCATGAGGTAATATCACGATAAAGCCATCCGCACCTATACCCTCATAACGATTACAAAGTTCTTTAGCTAAAGCACTTCTATCTTCTTTTCTATCAGCATTTGTTATGACAAAATCATTCCCACTTGCACAATATTTATAAAATTTCACATTTTTCCTTTAGAAATTTCTTGTATTACTTTAACACATTCTTGCCTAAAATCGGCATAAGAATTAGTATTTTTAATGATAAAATCTGCTTTTTTAAGTTTTTCTTCAATATCTATTTGAGAATCAAGTCTTGCTTTTGCAGCTTCTAAGCTGAGCTTATCTCTTTGCATAATTCTTTTAAGGCTTAATTCTTTAGGTGTGTAAATTACAATGACTTTGCCTAAATTTTCATAAGCACCGCTTTCAAAAAAAAGAGGAATTTCTACAAAAAAAGCTTTATTTTCCTTATCTAGAATTTGCATTTGTTCTAAAATTTTAGCTCGAATTTTAGGATGAGTGAAATTTTCTAAGATTTTTTTAGCTTCTTTATTGTTAAAAACAATTTCTCCAAGGATTTTTCTATCGATTTTCTTTTCTTTTGTGAGCAAATTTTTTAAGCTAAAGGGAGAAAAAATCTTTTCAAGTTCTAAAGCATTTTCATCTAAAATTTTATGAGCGATTTTGTCTGCGCTAATGCTTTTAAAGCCTAAAGAATTCGCTATTTCTATAAAAGTGCTTTTACCACAAGCAATTGAAGCGGTTACAAAAAAAGCATTTTTCATCTTATGCCTTATTAAAACTTTTTTCGTTAAAATACCTTTTTAGTTCTTAAAGGAAAATAAATGAAAATTTCATATGAAGATGCGGGCGTAAGTATAGATAATGGAAATGCCTTTGTAGAGGCTATAAAACCTTTGGTTAAAGAAACTTTTAATGATAATGTTGTAGGTGGAATTGGTTCTTTTGCTGGTGCTTTTAGAATGCCAAGTGGTTTTAAAAAGCCTGTGATTTTAGGTGCAACAGATGGGGTTGGTACCAAGCTTCGCTTGGCAATTGATGCTAAAAAATATGATACTATAGGGCAAGATTTAGTAGCAATGTGTGTGAATGATTTGATTTGTAATTTTGCTACGCCTTTGTTTTTCCTAGATTATTATGCTACAGCCAAGCTTGAAGTAGAAGTAGCAAAGGCTGTTGTATCAGGCATTGCCAAGGGATGTAAGATGGCAAATTGTGCATTAATTGGCGGAGAAACTGCTGAAATGCCTGGAATGTATGCAAAAGATGATTTTGATCTTGCGGGTTTTGCTGTGGGTATGGCTGAAGAAGATGAGATCGATAGAAGTAAATTTGTTAAAAATGGTGATATTTTATTGGCACTTCCTAGTTCAGGACTTCATTCAAATGGTTATTCTTTAGCTAGAAAAGTACTTTTTGAAAGTTTAAAATTAAAATTTGATGACAAGATAGAGGGCAAAAATTTAATTGATATTTTATTAGAACCTACAAGGATTTATGTGCGTGATTTTCTTACACTAAAGCCTTATATTAGTGCTCTAGCTCATATTACAGGGGGTGGTTTAGTAGAAAATTTACCACGCGTTTTACCTCGTGGTATGGGTGCAACTATACGCAAACATCATCTTAAAACTCCTGGAATTTTTTATACTATAGGACAGGCTGTAGAAGAAAGCGAAATGTATAGAAGCTTTAACATGGGAGTAGGTTTAGTAATGGTTGTAGATCCTTCTAATGTAAGTAAGGTTTTGGAAAATTCAGATGCCTTTATTATCGGCGAAATTTGCATTAATGAAGGTATTGTTTTAGAATGAAAATAAAGCGTCAATATGCTTTATTTTTGTATTTTAAGTTCTATTTTTGTAGTGTTTTGTTCTTTTGACAAAGGATCGGTTTGTGCTAGATAAAAGGCTACAAGTACATTTGCAAGCATAGCGATAAGTAAAAGAGGAGTGGTTCGTTTTATAATATCCATTGGAGCTACTTTTGCAAATCCAGCTAAAGCTATGTTCCGCCTGCTATTGGTGAAGTTGCACGACCTAAACAAGATGCAATTTCTATAGGTAAAACTAGAGTAATAGGTGCAACGCCTAATTTCGTAGCTATATTAGAAGCTGGTTTTCTAAAAGCATTAAAAGCAGCAATTCCACTTCCCATAATCACTGTGGCAAAATAAACTAAAAAGCTTAAAATAGCTATACTCAAAAGAATTCCAAACTATGCAAAATTTCCTGTTCCAAGATTTGAAACCGCGTTAGCAAGGATATTAACTCCACCAAGTGCTTTAATGTCTTCGGCAAATACTTCAGCGGCGATGATTATGCTTACGACTGAGAAAAAATTTCAGCCATAGCTTTTAAAATCACCATCATATCTTCGCCTAATTTTCTAGCATTTCTGTGTCTTGCAAATTCAACAAGAAAAACTAAAGAAATGCTTACAAAATTTGCTGTCACAACATTGAGCTTGATAGTAAAAAAAATACGCTGTAAATAAAAATACAACAGGTAACCAAGGAAAGAAGCATGTAAAAAGTAGGGCATTTTTGGTAATTTAAAAAAGCCCTATGACATTATCACTTTGTCTTACTATATTTTCCATATTGATTGAATTTCCATCTTTTGGACCATAATCAAGTACAATTAAAGAAAGCACACATACAGCTGTAATAGGACGGATTTTAAGTGAGATTAAAAAAAGATAAATAGATGCTAACAAAAGCAAAAGCAATCCAGCATAGCTAGAAATGACGATTTTTAAGCCATTACAACAACAAAAGTTCCACTTAAAATCAAGTATTTATTTTTGATTTTCCTAAGGGTTTATTTGTTAAAAAAGCAAGTTTTGCCGAAGCATTGATATGTTTCATATAAGCAGCAAAACCTGCCACACTCATGATAATAAGTCCTACTCCAGAAAACTGGCTTTTAAAAGTTGCTGTGATAAAAGCATAGCTATCAAGTAAAATATTCAAAAAGCTTGTATGTTCTCTGCTTGGGGTTTTTTGGTATAGGTGTTCCTGTGATGTAAAAAGCAAAAATAAGCAAGATAATACCTGAAAGAAAAAATACAAAAATGGGATTGTATTTTTTTGAGTATATAATAAGCAACGACAATTACCGCTAAAAGTGTAGAGCATATCATAAAAATTGTCATGATTTCTCCTAAAGTTATTATTAACTTTTATTTTAGCTAAAATTTAACTAATAAATATTTTTCATTTAAAATTTTACTTATTTTTGCATTATAAAATTAATAATATATATAGTTTGGTTACTGAAAAGTTTATGTTTGTATAAAAAATGATTTTTATATTATAATTATAAACAAATCATAAATATCAAAAAGGATCTAGTGTGGCAAGAATTTTGGCATTTGATATAGGAATAAGCTCTATTGGCTGGGAATTTAGCGAAAATGATGAGTCAAAAGAATGTGGGGTTAGGATTTTTGCAAAGGCTGAAAAATCCTAAAACAGGAATCCTTAGCCTTAGACTCCTTGCTAGACGCAAAGCAAGGCTAAATCACTTAAAACATTTAATCGCAAATGAATTTAAGTTAAATTACGAAGATTATCAAAGTTTTGATGAAAGTTTAGCTAAGGCTTATAAAGGCCTTTAATTAGCCCTTATGAGTTAAGATTTAGAGCTTTAAACGAGCTTTTAAGTAAGTAAGATTTTGCAAGAGTGATTTTACATATTGCAAAAAGGCGTGGCTATGATGATATTAAAAATAATGGTGATGAAGAAAAAGGCGAGATTTTAAAAGCTATCAAGCAAAATGAAGAAAAATTAGTAAGTTATCAAAGTGTAGGCGAGTATCTTTATAAAGAGTATTTTCAAAAATTCAAAGAAAATTCCAAAGAATTTATAAATGTTAGAAATAAAAAAGAAAGTTATGAACGCTGTATAGTGCAAAGTTTTTTAAAAGATGAATTAAAGCTTATTTTTCAAAAGCAAAGAGAATTTGGTCTTTCTTTTTCAAAAAAATTTGAAGAAGAGGTGCTTAGTGTAGTATTTTATAAAAGGGCTTTAAAGGATTTTTCTCATTTGGTGGAAAATTGTAGTTTTTTACTGGTGAAAAATGAGTGCCAAAAAATTCGCCCTTAGCCTTTATGTTTGTAGTACTTACAAGAATTATCAATCTTTTAAATAATCTTAAAAATACTGAAGGAATTTTATATACAAAAGATGATTTAAACACGCTTTTAAATGAAGTTTTAAAAAATGGCACTCTAACTTATAAACAAACAAAAAAAGCTTTTAGCTTTAAGCGATGATTATGAATTTAAAGGAGAAAAAGGAACTTATTTTATTGAGTTTAAAAAATACAAAGAATTTATAAAAGTCCTAGGTGAACATAGTTTAAGCCAAGATGATTTAAATGAAATAGCAAAGATATTACCCTTATAAAAGATGAGATTAAGCTTAAAAAGGCTTTAGCAAAATATGATTTAAATCAAAATCAAATTGATAGCTTAAGCAAATTGGAATTTAAAAACCATTTAAATATAAGTTTTAAAGCCTTAAAACTTATCACTCCTTTAAAAAATACGATGAAGCTTGCAGTGAGCTTAATTTAAAAATAGCATTTAATGAAGATAAAAAAGACTTTTTGACCGCATTTAATGAAACTTATTACAAAGATGAAGTAACTAATCCTGTGGTTTTAAGGGCGATTAAAGAATATAGAAAGGTCTTAAATGCCTTGCTTAAAAAATATGGTAAAGTGCATAAAATAAACATTGAATTAGCAAGAGAAGTAGATAAAAATCACAACTAAAGAGCTAAAATAGAAAAAGAGCAAAACGAAAACTACAAGGCCAAAAAAGACGCTGAACTTGAATGTGAAAAACTAGGCTTAAAAAAATAGTAAAAATATTTTAAAATTAAGATTATTTAAAGAACAAAAAGAATTTTGTGTTTATAGTGGGGAAAAGATTAAAATTAGTGATTTGCAAGATAAAAAAATGCTTAAAATTGACCATATTTACCCTTATTCTAGAAGTTTTGATGATTCTTACATGAATAAAGTTTTAGTTTTTACCAAGCAAAATCAAGAAAAACTTAATAAAACCCCCTTTAAAGCCTTTGGCAATGATAGTGCAAAATGGCAGAAAATTGAAGTTTTAGCAAAAAACCTATCTATTAAAAAGCAAAAAAGAATTTTAGATAAAAATTACAAAGACAAAGAGCAAAAAGACTTTAAAGATATAAATCTAAACGATACTCGCTACATCGCAAGGCTTGTTTTAAACTATACTAAAGATTATTTAGATTTTTTACCTTTAAGCGATGATGAAAATACAAAATTAAACGATACACAAAAAGTCTCAAAAGTATATGTAGAAGCAAAAAGCGGTATGCTAACATCCGCTTTAAGGCACACTTGGGGCTTTAGCACTAAGAATAGAAACAATCATCTTCATCACGCCATCGATGCAGCAATTATTGCTTATGTAAATAATTCTATCGTAAAGGATTTTTCAGATTTTAAAAAAGAGCAAGAAAGCAACACTGCAGAGCTTTATGCAAAAAAAATTAGTGAATTAGATTATAAAAACAAAAGGAAGTTTTTTGAGCCTTTTAGTGGTTTTAGGCAAAAGCTTTTAGATAAAATTGATGAAATTTTTGTCTCAAAACCTGAGAGAAAAAAGCCAAGTGGAGCTTTACATGAAGAAACATTTAGAAAAGAATAAGAATTCTATCAATCATACGGCGGAAAAGAAGGAGTTTTAAAAGCCCTAGAGCTTGGTAAAATCCGCAAAGTAAATGGTAAAATAGTTAAAAATGGCGATATGTTTAGAGTGGATATTTTTAAACACAAAAAGACAAATAAATTTTATGCTGTGCCAATTTATATTATGATTTTGCTTTAAAAGTATTACCAAATAAAGCTGTAGCACGAAGTAAAAAAGGTGAGATAAAAGACTGGATTTTAATGGATGAAAATTATGAGTTTTGCTTTTCTTTATACAAAGATAGTTTGATTTTAATTCAAACTAAAGATATGCAAGAGCCAGAATTTGTTTATTATGAAAGGCTAGATAACTCAAATGCTAGCCTAACTGTTTCAAAACACGATAATAAATTTGAAACGCTAAGCAAAAATGAAAAAATATTGTTTAAAAATGCAAATGAAAAAGAAGTCATTGCAAAAAGTATAAGAATTTAAAATCTAAAAGTATTTGAAAAATATATAGTTTCAGTGCTTGGAGAAGTGACAAAGGCTGAGTTTAGACAAAGAGAAGATTCTAAAAAATGAGTTACGATGAAACTCATAGTATAAATGGTGTTTTTACTCCTTTTTTAGGGCATTTTCAAAGTGCAAAAATCACAAAAGAGCAAATGAATGAGCTTATAAATTTGGCTAAAAAAGCAAGCTTAAATGATAGTAAAATATTGAAGCTGTTACGGCGGCGTTGTATTTTAAAACTTTATTTGGTGCTTCTTTTTCAAGAGATGAGCTTTGTTTTGAAAATTCTGCTTTAAATTATGGCCATGCAATCATTAGGGCTTGTATTATTAGAGCAATTTGATAAAATGGAATTTTTGCTTGGTGGCAAAAGTTAATAACGAAACTAATTTAACGCTTTTTGATATAGATAGTCATGGAGAATTTAAATACAAAAATTCAAATAATGAAGAAATACAACTAAACAAAAAACAAGAAAAATATCACCAGCAAAATTTATTTGAATTTTAAAAGCGGTTTTAGAGGATTGTAACCCCGCAGAGTCCCGCAAACTCTTTATTTTAGTCCCTTTTTAAATTTCTTATGAGATTATAGCATAATTTTTGCTATTTTTATTAAAAAACCCTGAAATTTTCATTATCTGGTAAATATCTATTTTACCATAAAGAAATTTAAAAAGGGACTAAAAAACCCTAGTGGATTGAAACTCCGCTAGGGCTAATTACTCCACTAAAAGGAGGTTGCAAATTTGAAATTTATTGAAATTTATGGTTGATTAAAATCGAAATAAAATTATTTAAATAATTTTAAGGCATAAAGATAATATCCACTAAACTTTCATTTTCTAACATTTCACATTCTTTTGGCACCACCATAAGGGCAGCTTTATTGTTAAGATTGTTTATAATCGCACTAGAGCCTTCTTTTTTACCTTCAAGATTAGCTAAAATGCGTCCATTTTCAAACTTTATGTTACAAGCGACAAATTCCAAATAAGGTGTTTTTTTCTTGTAGCTTCCTTGTAAGAAGGCTTTGCAAATATAGTCTTTAGGCTGAAGTAACCAAGAGTTTAAAATCTCTCTTGCGTAAAGATTAAACATTACCATAGCCGAGTAAGGAAAACCTGGTAAGGCGATAATGAATTTTTCATTAGCCTTGGCTATTTTGATATGTCTACCTGGTTTTATGTCGGCTTTATCGATGATGATTTCGTATTCTTTGATGGCTTTTTTTAAAAAGTCAAAATCCCCCATAGAAACCCCGCCCGTTGTAACTAAAATATCACAACTTTGCAAAGCACTTTCAAGGGTAGAAAAAGTGGCTTTTTCATCATCTTTTAAAAGAGGAAAAACCCTTGTATCGCAATTTAAATTTTTAGCTAAATTAGCTATGGCGATATGATTTGAAGAGCGGATTTGAGCAGGATTTTCCAAGGCTTCTCCTAGATCTTTTATCTCACTTCCACTACTTAAAACCCCTACAATAGGCTTTATAAACACACTAATGTGAAAAAATCCAAGTTCAGCCAAAAGAGCTATCTCGCTATAATTTAACCTTGTGCCTTTTTTGAGTAAAATTTCATCTTTTTTATAGTTTTCTCCTACCGCACGCACGGCAAAAGCTTGAGGAACTTTTTTTTCTATAAAAAGAGTATCATTTTCTACGCGTACATTTTCAACAGGGACTAAAGTATCGCTTCCTTCGCTCATGAGTGAGCCTGTAAAGGTTTTTACACAAGTGCCATTTTGCACGCTAAATTGTGGCATAGTGCCCGCAGGTGTGAGGCCTAAAATTTTTAAAGGCTTATCTTGATCTTCAAATTTGATCGCATAACCATCCATAGCCGAAGTTGGAAATTCAGGTTGATTTTTAAGGGCTTTTATGTCTTGAGCTAAAATGCGTCCTAAACACTCTGTAAGAGCTATTTTTTCAATCTTTTCATAAGTTTTAATATGAGAGTGTAAAATTTTTAAACTTTCTTCATAAGACATTAGCATTTTTTATCCTTTTAAAAGTCCTGCACCGCAAAGTTTGGTTGATCTTTCTTTAGCATAAATTCTTTCTTTGTTTATCACATCATACTTCCAAATAGGTGCGCTTGCTTTAAAATCTTCAACAAATTCATTAAGGAGTTTAAGTCCTAATTTTCTTTGTTTGCTTAAAATTCCTGCAAAATAAGAGCTTTCATGAACCGCCACATCGCCTATAGAGTGAGCAAAAAGCAAGCTAATACCATCAAAATCTACTCTTTTTTGCCACTCATCAAACCATTTTTTTAAAAGCGGTTCATAAATATCAAAACTAAGTGCCTCAATGCCTCCTTCTTCACGCACAATACCACAAAAAGTCAGCAAAGCACCGCAGTTTTTATCCTTGGCAAATTCATACCATTGGCTATAAATTTTAGGAATATCTAAAGAACCTTGATAAAGTGTAAAATGTTCCATTTAACCCCCACAAACTGGCGGTAAAAGTGCTATTTTATCACCATCTTTTAACTTAGTGTTTTCATCAAAAATGATTTCATCGTTTAAAGATACGGCACAAAGTTCTAGCCATTCTTTTAAACTCTCATCTTTTTGCAAAATTTCTTTTAATTCTTTTAAATTTTTTACCTCAAACTCTAAATTGTCTTTATTTATGGGGCCTAAAAATTCCACTTTTACCATTTTATTCCTTTACTTCTAAATTTCCCATCATTCCTAAATCTTCATGTTCTAAAATATGGCAATGATACATTCTAAGTCCTTTAAAATCTTGTTTCATTCTAAGTCTTAACTCTTCATTAGGACGCACATTTATAGTATCTCTTAAGGCTCTAAATTCAGCTTTTTGAACTTTTCCATTGAGTTTTGATGAGATGAGTTCAAATTGCGTGCCATGTATATGGAAAGGATGATCCATGTGAGATTTGTTTATCACTATCCAGTCTTCAACTACTCCAAGCTTGGAGCTTAAATCAATGCGTTTTAAATCATAGCTTTTGCCATTGATTAAAAACATAGACGCAAGAGCGATTTTTAATTCGCTTTCACTTTTTCCCATCATACCATGCATTTGCATATGATCTTCACTCATGATTATTTCTTTAAATTCCTTAGGTTCTTCTGAAGGTTTGAAAATTTTTAAATTTTTTGGAAGTTCTACATTTTCTTTTTTTAGGTTAATATTGGCTAGAAATAGGGTATTAGGTTCTTCTTTTACCATCATTTTATCCCTATCATAATAAGCACTTTCTAGCTTAAAATTCCCATCTTTTGGAGCGTCGATTAAAACTTCTATGCGAGAAGCAGGACTTAAGAAAAGTTCTTCTTTATAAATAGCTTTTTCTATAAGTCCACCATCAGTACCAACAAGTATAAACTTAGCTCCTTGTATGCGTAAATTTAAATATCTTGCTGCAGTAGCATTATAAATGCGTATGCGTTCGTTTGTGGCGAGTTTGATTTTAGGTTTAAATTGTCCATTGATGAGTACAAATTCTCCTTCTCTACCATTTAGCCAATCATTTAGGTTATTGTTTGGAATTTGAGCGTTTTCATCAAGACGCAAATCGCTAATCATCAAATCTTTTTCTTTTAAATGACTTAAAGCATCTTTTTTTGCTTTGATTACAAAAGCCCCCGCTAAACCCATAAAAACTTGTTTAGAAGCGGTATAATGAGGATGTGGATGATACCAGTAAGTTCCTGCACTATCTTGAGGAATTTCAAAATGATATGTTCTTTCTTCTCCTGCTAAGATAGGATCATGTGGGTTTCCATCTTGATCAGGTGGCACAGGAACGCCATGCCAATGTATAGTTGTAGCTTCTTTGAGTTTGTTTTTGACTAAAATTTCAAGTTTATCTCCTTCAAAAACTTCTATTTTTGGAGCAGGCACGAGGCCATTATAAGTATAAAATAAGGTTTTTTTACCTTTGATAAGCTCTATATGATTTTCTTTGATTTCTAGAGTAGCACGAAAAATATTTTTTTCTTTACTTTCATTTTTGAGCAAAGGCAAGGCTTTTAAAAGTTCTCCTTGGGGAAATTGTTTTGGATCTAAAAGTTTTAAATTTTTTGGAGCAAAATTTATAAAAGAAGTATCTAAATCATGATTTGTAGAATGATTTTTATGCATGGAGTGCATATCGTGCATAGGATTTGCATAGGCTACACTCATACTTGCTAGAGTAAGTGCGTTAAATTTTAAAAAATTTCTTCTATTCATTAGTTTTTCCTTTTGCTTGATTTTTTGTATTATAGTCATTATTTTTTTAACTTTAGTAAATATTTATTTTGAAAATTTGGTTTAATTTTGTTATGATTTTAGCAATTTAATCAAGGAAAAATAATGTTTTATGAAAAAATTCAAACTCCAGCTTATATTTTAGAAGAAGATAAATTAAGAAAAAATTGTGAGCTTTTAGCAAGTGTTGGCGAAAAAAGTGGTGCTAAAGTGCTTTTAGCTTTAAAAGGTTTTGCTTTTTCAGGAGCGATGAAAATTGTTGGAGAATACCTAAAAGGTTGTACTTGTAGCGGACTTTGGGAAGCAAAATTTGCTAAAGAATACATGGATAAAGAAATTCATACTTATTCTCCTGCTTTTAAAGAAGATGAAATCGATGAAATAGCCAGTTTATCTCATCATATAGTGTTTAACTCTTTAGCTCAATTTCATAAATTTCAAAGCAAAACACAAAAAAATTCCTTAGGCCTTCGTTGTAATATTGAATTTTCTCTAGCTCCAAAAGAACTTTACAATCCTTGTGGAAGATACTCAAGACTTGGAATTCGTGCTAAAGATTTTGAAAATGTGGATTTAAGTACCATAGAAGGACTTCATTTTCACGCACTTTGCGAAGAAAGTGCTGATGCTTTAGAAGCTGTTTTAAAGGTTTTTGAAGAGAAATTTGGCAAATGGATAGGGCAAATGAAATGGGTGAATTTTGGAGGAGGACATCACATCACTAAAAAAGGCTATGATGTTGAAAAACTTATTGCTTTGTGTAAAAATTTCAGTGATAAATATGGCGTGCAAGTTTATCTTGAACCAGGCGAAGCGGTGGGTTGGCAAACAGGAAATTTGGTGGCTAGTGTAGTAGATATCATAGAAAATGAAAAACAAATTGCTATTTTAGATACTTCAAGCGAAGCACATATGCCAGATACTATCATCATGCCTTATACAAGTGAAGTTTTAAATGCTAGAATTTTAGCCACAAGAGAAAATGAAAAAATTTCAGACTTAAAAGAAAGCGAATTTTCCTATTTGCTTACTGGAAATACTTGTTTAGCGGGTGATGTAATGGGAGAATACGCCTTTGATAAAAAGCTTAAAATCGGCGATAAAATTGTTTTTTTAGATCAAATTCATTACACCATTGTGAAAAACACAACTTTTAATGGTATAAGACTTCCAAATCTCATGCTTTTAAATGCAAAAAATGAACTTCAAATGATAAGAGAATTTTCTTATAAGGATTATTCTTTAAGAAATTAGTATTATTTATAATTTGCATAAAATGTTAATTTTATTTGGAAGAGAATCAAAGATGTAAATTTTATGCAAAGTATTTTATTTTTTCAAATATAAAATCAACTCAAATATCTAATTTTCAATACTTTGGTATGATTTTTTAATATTTTAAATCCTTGTGGAATTTTATTGAAATTCAGTGATTTTTAAATCAAATAGTATTAAGATAAATCGATTTAAAAATCGGCTTTAAAATGAATATTAGGTATATTTTGCATAATATTCATTCAAGCAAAATTTAAAGCTATTTTTGAAAATTTTGAATGCATGGGGGCTTTAATGGATTTGGAAAAATTAAGATTAGCTAGAAGTCTTTATTATCAATGTCTAGGAGAGCTTTTTGTTTTTTCATTTTCTGAAGAAAGATTGTCAAAATTACAAGAGTATTTAAAGACAATGCAAGAATGTTTATTTGATGAAAATTTAAAATCAAATTTTGATATCTTGCTTAAGCATTTAGATGATGAAAATTCTATACAAGCATTTTTTAAAGAATACGATTTGCTTTTTTTAAGTCTTAAAAACAGCATTCCAACGACTTTTTCTTACATAGAAGAAGGTTTTGAAAATTCAAATCCTTTACTTTGCGTGCGTCAAATTTTAGTCAAAAGCAAAATAAGACGCAATGAAAATTTCTTTAAAGAAAGTGAAGATAGTGTTGGATTTTGTTTATTGTTGATGAGTGAATTTTTAAGGCAGAATGGAGATGATTTAGCCAAAGAGCTTTTTGAAAAAGTGATCAATAAAAGCATTGATGAGTTTTTAGGCGATGTTTTCATGAATAAAAATGCGAATTTATATAAGGAAATTGCAAGTATTGCGATGGCTTTTATGGAATTTGAAAGACTTTGCTTTGAAGTGGAAAAACCTGCAAAAATAAATTCTAAAAAAGTGCAAAACGATCTATCGCGTTCAGAATTTTTAAGAAGAGAAGCAAATAAACAAAGGAGGACTCGTGAAAAATCGCAGGGAATTTCTTAAAAAATCCGCTTTTGCCTTAGGGGCTGCTGGAGTGCTTGGTAGCACAACTTTAGCTCTAGCTAAAGATGAAGAAAGAAAAGATTTGGTTAAAGGTAAAAGTAAGAAAAAAGAAGTGCTTTTTCAAAGAAGTGCTAATTGGGAAAATTATTATATAAAGGCTGAGTAATGTCAAGTGTAGGTGAAAATATCAAGCTTACGCGTCGTTCTTTTCTTAAAATGGCAGCACTTTCAAGCCTAGCAACACCGTTGCTTGCTAGAAGTGAAACTTTAAGAGAAGCGAGTGCTGATGAGCTTAAAGAAGCTTATGAAGGTAGTAAAAAAGTAAAAACAGTTTGTACAGCCTGTTCTGTAGGCTGTGGGATTATTGCAGAAGTGCAAAATGGTGTTTGGGTGCGTCAAGAAATCGCTCAAGATCATCCTGTGAGTTCAGGTGGACATTGCTGCAAGGGATCTGATATGATCGATATGGTGCGTTCACATGTGCGTTTAAAATATCCTATGAAAAAAGAAAATGGAGAATGGAAACGCATAAGTTATGAGCAAGCTTTAAGTGAGATCGGAGAAAAACTAGCTGCTTATCGTAAAGAAAATCCTGAAAGTGTTATGTTTTTAGGTTCTGCAAAACTTAATAATGAACAAGCTTATTATATAAGAAAATTTGCAGCGTTTTTTGGAACGAACAATGTAGATCATCAAGCTAGAATTTGACACAGCGCAACAGTCGCCGGTGTGGCGAATACATTTGGTTATGGCGCTATGACAAACCATCTTGGAGACATTCAAAGAAGTAAATGTATCATTATCATTGGGGCAAATCCAGCGGTAAATCATCCTGTGGGTTTTAGACATTTCTTAAAATCAAAAGAAAAAGGTGCAAAGCTTATCGTTGTAGATCCTAGATTTACAAAAAGTGCGGCAAAAGCGGATATTTACGCAAGAATTCGTCCAGGAACTGACATTGCTTTCATGTATGGAATGTTAAAAATCATCTTTGATGAAGGCTTAGAAGATACAAAATATCTTGATGAAAGAGTTTTTGGAATTGATAAAATTCGTGAAGAAGCAGCAAAATGGACAGCTGAAGAGGTGGAAAATGTTACAGGGATCTCTAAAGAACTTTTGGTGCAAATCACTCACGAAGTAGCTAAAAACAAACCAACTACGCTTATTTGGGCTATGGGTTTAACTCAACACACTGTAGGAACTTCAAATACACGTTTAGCACCTATTGTGCAAATGGTACTTGGAAATATAGGTAAATTTGGTGGTGGAGTTAATATCTTACGCGGACACGATAATGTTCAAGGTGCTTCAGATATGGCTTGTTTGAGCGAAAATTTACCAGGTTATTATCCTTTAAATGAAGCGACTTGGAGATACTATGCCAAAATTTGGGGTGTGGATTATGAGTGGCTTTTAGGAAATTTTGTAAGTAAAGATTGGATGCATAAAACCGGACTTTCACTTGCTAGATGGTGGGCAGCGGCTTTAAATGGAAAAGATGGAAATGATGCTATCGATAACGCAGGAACGCCTTTAAAAGCTTTAGTAGTTATGGGAAATGGTATCACTTCGACTGCACAACAAGCTAAGGTTAAAGAAGGTTTGGAAGCTTTAGAGCTTTTAGTTTTAGCCGATCCTTTTGTAAATGAAGCAGGGATTATCGCAGAAAGAAAAGATGGAATTTATCTTTTACCTGCAGCAACACAGTTTGAAACAAGCGGAAGTGTAACAGCTACAAATCGTAGCGGACAATGGAGATTTAAAGTTGTAGATCCACTTTATGAAAGCATGGAAGATCAAGAAATTTTATTTGAGCTTGCTAAAAAATTAGGCTTTTATGAAGACTTTACTAAGACTTTACGCGATGAAAAAGGTGAGATTGTTTGGCCTGAAAATGCAACAAGAGAAATTGCAAAAGCAGTTAGAAGTATAGGACTTAATGGTTGGAGTCCTGAAAGGCTTAAAAAGCATACTTTATACTGGGATAAATTTGATGAGGTAACTTTAGAAGGAAAAGACGAAGTTGCTGGCGAGTATTACGGGCTTCCTTGGCCTTGTTGGAGTGATAAGCACCCAGGTTCTCCTGTACTTTATAATACCGACATTGAAGTAGCAAAAGGTGGTATGGGCTTTAGAAATAATTTTGGACTCGAGTATGAAGGAGAGAGTTTACTTGCTAAAAATGCACCTTTAAATTCACCTATTGATACAGGTTATCCACAAATTACTAAAGATAATATAGAAAAAGTTTTAGGCATTACTTTAAGTGCCCAAGAAAAAGAAAAAATGGGATCAACTTGGTCTTATGATGATAGCAATATCATAGCAACTAAATGTATAGAAAAAGGCATAGTTCCTTATGGAAATGCTAAAGCTAGAGCTGTAGTTTGGACTTTTAAAGATAAAATTCCACTCCACCGTGAGCCTTTACATTCTCCAAGAAACGATTTGGTGCAAAAATATCCAAGTTTTGAAGATCAAAAAGCACTTTACCGCGTGGATACTAAATTTGTGTCTGTGCAACAAGCTAAGGATTATTCTAAAGAATTCCCGCTTAATCTTGTTACCGCAAGACTTGTGAATTTAAATGGTGCAGGTATGGAAAATAGAGCATCTATGTATCTAACGCGTTTAACACCTGAAATGTTTTGTGAGATCAATCCTGAATTAGCAAAAGAGCAAGACATTAAAGCAGGAGATATGATTTGGGTGCATTCTCCAGAAGGTACTAAAATTCATGTAAGAGTGAAGGTTAATCCAGGTGTAGCAAAAGATATGATTTTCTTGCCTTTCCATTTTACAGGAGTTATGCAAGGCGTGGATTTAACGCACAATTTCCCAGAAGGAACTAAGCCTTATGCAAGCGGAGAAAGTGCTAATACGGTAACAAATTATGGTTATGATATCATGTGTCAGATTCCAGAGACTAAAGGTGGGCTTTGTAGAATCAGTAAGGATGGAAAATGAGTAAGGTAAATTTTGCAAATTTAGAAAAAGAACGCTTGAAATTCTTTTGTGATAATGAGCGTTGTATTGATTGTAATGGTTGTGCGGTAGCTTGTGATGAAGCACATGAGCTTCCTATTCATATTCGCCGCCGCCGTGTGATTACTTTAAATGAAGGAATTCAAGGAAAAGAAGTTTCAACTTCTATTTCTTGTATGCATTGTGATGATGCTCCTTGTTCTATCGTTTGTCCTGTGGATTGTTTTTACATCCGTGCTGATGGTATTGTTTTGCACGATAAAGAAATTTGCATAGGTTGTGGATATTGTCTTTATGCTTGTCCTTTTGGTGCACCACAATTTCCAAAAGATAGTGTTTTTGGAAATAAAGGCATTATGGATAAATGTACTATGTGTGCAGGTGGCCCTGAAGCAACGAATTCAGAAAAAGAAAGAGAACTTTATGGTCAAAATCGTATCGCAGAAGGAAAAGTTCCTGTATGTGCTGCGATGTGTTCGACAAAAGCACTTTTAGTAGGTGAAAGTTCTAAAATAGAAGAGATTTATCATAATAGACTTATGAATAGAAATTATGGCATTCCAAATCCTTCAGAAAGTTTGGAGTGGAAGATTGCTTACACAGGAAAGGAACGCTTATGAGAAAAGTATTTGTAACGCTTTTGTTAAGCGTGGTAAGTTTATTTGCTTATGGTAGCGAGAGAATGGGACAAGATACTCAAATTTGGGATTTTCATCGTATTACAAATATTCCAAATTATGATACTTTTGGCAAACTTTGGACAACTTTGCAAGGTGAATATATAGCTACTATAGCTTTAATTGCTGTTATTGCAGTGTTGTCTGCATTTGCTTTGCATTATATGGTTATAGGACCTAAGCAATTTTCACACGATGGAAAGAAAATTTATGCTTTTACATTATTTGAAAGACTTTTTCATTTTATCGCGGCAATTTCTTGGGTGATTTTAGTGCCAACTGGTTTTGTGATGATGTTTGGGGCGACTTTTGGAGGCGGACTTTTTGTAAGGGTTTGTAAAAATTTACATGCTTTTGCAACGGTTTTATTTATCATCTCTATAATCCCTATGTTTTTATGGTGGATTAAAAGAATGCTTCCTGCAAGTTATGATATCAGATGGATGATGATAGTAGGTGGTTATTTAAGCAAAGTAAAACGTCCTGTACCTGCAGGTAAGTTTAATTTTGGTCAAAAATCTTGGTATTATATTGCTGTTTTTGGTGGATTTTTGATGATAATTACAGGTGGATTTATGTATTTTCTTGATTTTAATTCCACGGCAATTCAAGGTCTTTTTGGTTTAACTCAAATTGAACTTTTAAGAATTTCAGCTATAGTGCATAATTTCTTGGGTATAGTGTGTGCAGTATTTTTTGGTGTGCATATTTATATGGCAGTATTTGCAATCAAAGGTAGCATCCATTCTATGATTAGTGGTTATAAAGAAGAAGAAGAGGTTTATATTTTACATTCTTATTGGTATAAAGAATTAAGCAATAAAAAGCAAATTGAACCTAGTTTTTCTTATGATCCTAATGTAAAAATTTAATCTTTAACCGCTATGTTATTGCATAGCGGTAGTTTTAAGCTTTTTTGAAATAAATAGAACGAATTTTATTTTATAAGTTGAATCTAAAATCTATTTTTCCATATATAAATTTGTTATTTATGTTTTTTTGATATAATATTATTTAAAGATATTTAAAGGATAAGGTATGGATCCATTATTTACAACTCAGATTTTAAAATATAAAGGTGATGAATCTTTTACATGCGATGATACTTTAGTACGTGAAATTAAGCTTGAAATTTTTATTAATGATGAAAAAGTAGGTGCTTTAATGGCAACTCCTGTAGATGAACAGGCATTAGCAATAGGGTATTTAATGAGCGAAAATATCATTGCAAAAGTAAGCGATATTGAGAACATAGAAACAAAAGATGATGGTATGAGTGTGCATATCAAAGCAAAGATTGATAAAGAAAATTTAGTAAAGCTTAATGCTGAAGGCGTAGTTATAAGTGGTTGTGGTAGAGCACATACTGCAAATATCGATTTAGAAGCTATTGAAGCGAGTAAAATTAGTTCTGATGTAAAATTTAGCAAAGATGAAATTTTAAAACAAATGAGCACTTTTTATACTCAATGTGAGCTTTATGAGAAAACAGGCTGTGTGCATACGGCTAAGCTTTTTGTAGATGAGAAAACTTTTTTTATAGGTGAAGATATAGCTCAACATAATACCATAGATAAAGCTTTAGGAAAAGTACGTTTAGCTGGGGTTGATTTAAGTCAATGTTTTTTAATGGTTAGTGGAAGGCTAAGTTCTGAAATGGTAGCTAAAGCAGTTATGCATAAAATTCCAGTGCTTGTTTCACGCACGGCTCCTACTTGTTTAGGGGTTATGATAGCAAGAAAATTTGATTTAACGCTTTGTGGTTTTGCTAGAGAAAATAAGATCAATATTTATAGTGGAGAATTTAGAATTCATGGATAAAAATCAAGAAAAAGAAATCATCTCATACATGAGAGAATTGTTAAATAGTAATGAAAAATTAGATTGTGGTACGGCTTTTAAAATTGCAAAGAAATTTAATATAAATATAGAAAAAATCGGACAATTAGCCGATGAAAATCACATGAGAATTGATAATTGCGAGTTGGGGCAATTTGGACATTTAGATTTTGAAAAAGCAAAGATTGAAGTGCTTAAAAAAATAGAACCTAGTTTAGATGAAAAGCGTAGAATTTTTTGTAAAGATGCAAGAGATATTGCTAAAGAAGGTTGTGGACTTAAAAGTATGCGTTCAGCTTTAAAAGCTTATAAGGTTGATGTAAAGTATTGTCAACTTGGTTGTTTTAAAGAAAAAAAAGGTAAGCAATTTATAGTAAGAACAAAAACTTGGATTGAAAATGCGGATGGAGATTTGCTTTTTGGACGAGGAAAAACAGAACTTTTAGAGCTTATCGGACAAACAGGTAGTTTATTGCATGCTTCTAAACTTATGGGGATTAATTATAAAAAAGCTTGGATGCATTTACAAACCTTACAAAAAAATTCTCAAGAAATTTTAGTTAGCACACGACAAGGACGCTCTAAAGAATCAGGAACAAAACTTACTCCTAGAGCTTTGGAATTAATGGAAAATTACTCTATTTTACAAAAGGACATAGAAGAATACGCTAATAAACGCTTTAAAGAATTGTTCTTAAAAGGAAAAAAATAAATCTTCTATCAAAAAATACTAATACATAATATTTTTATAATTAATTAATAGTATTTTTTTAAAAAATATGTTAAAATATAAAATCCAAAATTTTATTTTAGGAGTTATTAAGATGTTTAAATCTTTAAATATAGGTTTAAAACTTATTTTTTCTGTAGCAACTGTTGTTGTTATTGGGCTTATTATTCTAATTTCATTAATCACAAAACAAGTAAGTCAAAATATTACCAAAAATACAGAAGATATTCTAGCTTCTATCACGAAAGAATATGCTACCCAAACTCAAGGAATTTTTGGGGAAATGATTGCTTTAAATAAAAGTATTTCAGGTACTTTAACAGAAATGTTTAGATCAACTTCAAAAGAAAATTTAGATATAGACAGTATAACAAATATTATAACCAATACTTTTGATAATAGTGCTTATTCTAATTTTACTTATTTGTATCTTATCGATCCGCCAGAATATTTTAAAGAGGAGAGTAAATTTTTCAATACTCAAAGTGGAAAATTTGTTATGCTTTATGTTGATGAAGAAAAAGATAGTAAAGGCGGGATAAAAGCAATACAAGCTAGTGATGAAATAGCTAATTTACAAGTTGTGCAAGATATATTAAAAAAAGCAAAATATGGGGAAAATAAAGTATATATAGGACGTCCTATTAGGATGAATTTAGAAGGTCAAGATTTTGATGCTGTAAATATTGCTATGCCTATATTTGACCGAAAGAATCAAGTTGTAGGTGTTATCGGTATGACTTTGAATTTTTCGGCTATTGCTACTTATCTTTTAGATCCCAAGAGTCAAAAATATGATGGAGAATTAAGAGTTCTTTTAAATTCAGATGGTCTTGTTGCAATTCACCCTAATAAAAATTTGGTTTTAAAAAATTTAAAAGATGTCAATCCTAACAAAGGCGCACAAGAGACTTATAAGGCTATGAGCGAAGGAAAAAATGGAGTTTTTAACTATATAGCTTTTGATGGTGATGATTCTTATGCCGCGATTAATAGTTTTAAAGTGCAAGATAGCTCTTGGACGGTTTTGGTAACTGCCCCTAAATATTCAGTTTTTGAACCTTTGAAAAAATTACAATTAATTATTATTAGCGCATCTTTTATTTTTATTTTTGTTGTTTTGGGAGTGGTTTATTATTGCGTAAGAAAAATTGTTGCAACAAGATTACCAATTATTCTTAACTCTTTAGAATCTTTTTTCCGTTTCTTAAATCATGAAAAAATTGAGCTTAAATTAATTAAAATTCGAGCCAATGATGAATTAGGGGCAATGGGTAGAATCATAAATGAAAATATTGAAAAGATTCAAATATCTTTAGAGCAAGATCAAAATGCTGTAGATGAATCGGTGCAAACTGCTAAAGAAATCGAAAAAGGTAATTTAACTGCAAGAATTACTAAAAATCCTATAAACCCTCAATTAGTAGAACTTAAAAATGTTCTTAATAGAATGCTTGATGTTTTGCAAAGTAAAATTGGTTCTAATATGAATGAAATTAATAGAGTTTTTGATAGTTATAAAGCGCTTGATTTTAGCACAGAGGTGCTTGATGCTAAAGGCGAAGTTGAGATTACAACTAATATTTTAGGTAAAGAAATTAAAAAGATGCTTGTAGCTTCTTCAAATTTTGCTAAAGATTTAGCCAATCAGTCAGAAGAGTTAAAAAATTCTATGCAAAAACTTGCTGATGGCTCTAATGCACAAGCGAGTTCTTTAGAACAATCGGCTGCAGCTGTAGAGGAGATTAATTCTTCTATGCAAAATGTAAGTGGAAAAACAGTTGAGGTTGCTTCGCAAGCTGATGATATAAAAAATATTGTCAATGTGATTAAAGATATCGCTGAGCAAACGAATCTTCTTGCTTTAAATGCAGCTATTGAAGCTGCACGTGCTGGAGAACATGGGCGTGGTTTTGCAGTTGTTGCAGATGAGGTAAGACAGCTTGCGGAAAGAACAGGAAAATCCTTATCTGAAATCGAGGCAAATATTAATATACTTGTTCAAAGCGTAAATGAAGTAGCAGAATCTGTAAAAGAACAAACAGCAGGAATCACACAGATTAACGATGCTATAGCACAACTTGAAACTGTAACTAAGGAAAATGTCGAAGTTGCAAATGTTACCAATAATATAACAAATGAAGTCAATCAAATTGCTGCGGCAATTCTTGAAGATGTGAATAAAAAAAGATTTTAAAAAAAGCTCATTTTTGAGCTTTTGAATTTTTTCTATATTATTTAAAATTTTTAAACACAAAACAAGTGATAAAATAATATTATTTTTCAAAGCTAATATCAAGGAAAAATAATGAAAATTGATTGTCGCAATCTTTCTTGTCCTCAGCCTATAGTTGAAACAAAAAACGCTCTTGAAAAACTTCAAGAAAATGAAATTTTAGAAATTGTTTTAAATTCTATTATTTCAAAAAATAATGTTGTAAAATTTCTTAACTCTTTAAATTTAAATCCTATTATAGATGAAAATGCACAAGAGTTTTGCATCAAAGTGCAAAAAAAGAATTTTAATTCTAGTGAAGTAAATATTCACGATTATAATGTTTTATTTTTAAAAACCGATAAAGTGGGTGAGGGCGAATTGGGACAAAATTTACTTGTAGGATTTTTAAGTACCTTAAAAAATTTAGATCATGCTCCAAGTAAAATTCTTTGCGTAAATGAAAGTGTTTTAATCAATGTTGATGAAAATCATAAAGCACATTTAGCTATGAAAGAACTTGAAAATTTAGGTATTGAGATCATAAGTTGCGGAGCTTGTTTGGAATTTTTTAATAAAAGCAAAGAACTTAAAATAGGAAATATAGGCAATGCTTATGAAATTTTAAACGAGCTTTTTGGTAAAGCAAAAATTATTACTTTGTAAAGGAAAAACACTGCAATATAAAAATCAAAATTTAACCCATTTTGTTAAAGCAGCAGGTTGAGCAGCGAAATTAAGCCCGGGTGGTCTTAAAACAATTTTAAATTTCATGCAAAAAACTCCTGCCTTACTTAGTGATATCGGAAATAATGAAGATGCAAGCGTATATCAAATCAGCCGCGATTTAGCTTTGGTGCAAACGCTTGATTTTATCACTCCTATAGTAGATAGTGCTTATCATTTTGGTGCTATTGCCGCAGCAAATGCTTTAAGCGATGTTTTTGCTATGGGTGCAGAGGTGATTAATGCCTTAAATATAGTAGGTTTTGATACTTGTAATCATGATTTAAATATCTTAAAAGAGCTTTTAGAAGGTGCAAATGATAAGGTTCGAGAATGCAATGCTTTAGTTGTGGGTGGCCATACTATAGAAAGCACTGAGATTTTTTTTGGACTTAGTGTTACAGGAAAAGTACATCCTAGTAAATTTATTGCTAATAATACGGCTAAAGTTGGAGATTGTATCATTTTAACCAAGCCTTTAGGAATAGGAATTTTAAGTACAGCTTTAAAGGCACAAATGCTAAATCAAAAACATTTAGATATAATGCTTAAAAGTATGATGGAGTTAAATTATAAAGCCAGTCAAATTGCTCTTAAATTTCACCCAAGTGCCATGAGTGATGTCACAGGTTTTGGGCTTTTAGGACATTTAAAAGAAATGCTAAATAAAAATATTTCTTTTGAAATTTTTGAAAGTGAACTTCCTTTTTTAGATGGAGTAAAAGAGTATTTTAATATGGGTTTAATTCCTGCTGGAGCTTATAAAAATTTAGAATTTATAAAAGAATTTATCCCTGATTTAAATGAAGAAAAATTATTACTTTGTGATCCGCAAACTTCAGGAGGACTTTTAATTTCTATAAGTGAAAAAGAATCCTTAGAATGTTTAAAAAAACTAGAAGATGAAAATATTCAAGCTAAAATTATTGCTAAGGTTGCAAATAAGCAAGAAAATGATATTATCATTTCTTAATTTTTGTTACTTATATACCCATTAAAATTTTTTTTATCATTTTTTATACATTTTCTATGATTCAAAATATTATTTTTTATCTTATTTATATATTATTTATTAAAATTTATTTTATCTTAGGAGATACGAAATGATACAAAAAGCTTTAACCTTAGCTGAAGAATTGCAAGGACAAATAGAAGCCAATATTTCAAATTCTGAAAAAGAATTTCATGCTAAAATGCAAAAACTTCTTAATAATCCCAAAAATAAAGTTATGCTTATAGAACTTTTAGATCGTTCTTTTAGATGTAAAGATAAAAATGCAAGTTTTGAGCTTATAGAATATACTTTGAGTAAATATGGCATAGCGGATTTTTTTAGCACTTTTGAAAAATTCCTACTTTTTAGCTTTTTAAATTTTGGCAAATTTGCTCCTAATTTAAGTGTACCTTTTTTTGTCAAACATTTAAGAGAAGATACTAAAGCTATGGTTCTAGATGCAAACCCTAGTGTTTTAGAACCACATATTAAGAAAAGAAAAGAGCAAGATAAAATTACCTTAAATGTGAATTTAATCGGCGAAGAGGTTTTAGGTGAAGCTGAGAGTAAATATCGTATGCAAAAATATGAAGAGGCTTTAAAATCAAGTTATATCACTTATATTTCCATAAAAATTACTACTATTTTTTCACAAATTAATATTATAGATTTTGATTATTCCAAAGAAGAGGTAGTAAAAAGACTAAATTATCTTTATGCTTTAGCCTTAGAAGAAGAGAAAAAACAAGGTGTATCTAAATTTATCAATCTGGATATGGAAGAATTTAGAGATTTAGAACTTACTGTCGCAGCTTTTATGGAAAGTGTGGCTAAATTTGATATTAAAGCGGGGATTGTTTTGCAAGCTTATATTCCTGATTCTTATGAGTATCTTAAAAAACTTTTTGCTTTTTCAAAAGAGAGGGTTTTAAAAGGTATGAAGCCTATTAAGATCCGTTTTGTTAAGGGTGCTAATATGGAAAGTGAAGAAACTATTGCATCTCAAAAAGGCTGGGAGCTTCCTACTTTTTACAAAAAAATAGATACTGATAGCAATTATAATAAAATGCTTGATTTTATTCTTGAAGGAGATAATTATAAATACATCAACATAGGAATTGCAAGTCATAATATCTTTGAGATTGCTTATGCTTATACACGCATAAGTGAAGCGGGTGCTTTAGATTCTTTTACTTTTGAAATGCTTGAAGGTATGAGTTTGCAATGTTCTTATGAATTATCTAAAATGCATGATTTAATCCTT
The DNA here is from genome assembly GCF_001762325.1 of Campylobacter sp. BCW_6871. Lineage (NCBI taxonomy): Bacteria > Pseudomonadati > Campylobacterota > Epsilonproteobacteria > Campylobacterales > Campylobacteraceae > Campylobacter > Campylobacter sp. BCW_6871. The sequence continues at coordinate 53,058 of NZ_MJWQ01000005.1, forward strand.
TATGCCCCAGTTTGTGATGAAGCACATTTTAACAATGCCATTGCTTATCTTGTAAGACGCCTTGATGAAAATACAAGTGAAGATAATTTTATGCGTTATTTTTTCAATCTTAAAGTAGGAGATGAAAATTGGAAGGCTCAAAAAGAACTTTTTTTAAAATCTTTAGAAGGCATAAAAACTCTTGATAATATTACACATCGCAAGCAAGATAGAAATAAAGAATCAAATATCATAAGTTCTTATGAAAGTAAAAAATTTAGCAACGAAAGTGATACGGATTTTATTTTAGCGCAAAATAGAGTATGGGCTAAAGAAATTAAAGCTAAATATGAAAATTTAAAAGATTATGATGTTTATCCTGTCATAGGTGAGCTTGATTTTAAAGCAGAAAATTTAAATGTTTTAGAAGTTAAAGATAAGATTGAAGATAGGGTGATAGGAAAGGCTTATTTAGCCGGAGAAAAAGAAATCAAACAAGCTTTAGAAGTAGCTAAAAATTCCAAATTTATACAAAAAAGTCATGATGAAATTTATCAAATTTTAGCCAAAAGTGCAAAACTTATGAGAGAAAGAAGAGGGGATTTGATAGGTTTGGCAGCTTTAGAAGTGGGCAAAACCTTTTTAGAGATCGATCCAGAAGTGAGTGAGGCTATTGATTTTATAGAGTTTTATCCGCATTCTTTAGAAGAGCTTAAAAAGCAAAATCCAAAAGTTACATTCACACCTAAAGGCATAGGGGTTACCATAGCTCCTTGGAATTTTCCTATAGGGATTTCAGTAGGTACTATAGCTGCACCACTAGCTGCAGGTAATGTGGTGATTTATAAACCTTCTTCACTTTCAACCCTAACAGGTTATATGCTTTGTAAGTGTTTTTGGGATGCAGGTATTCCAAAAGATGCTTTGATTTTCTTACCTTCAAAAGGAAGCGATATTTCAAAATATTTACTTGTTGATGAAGCGATTAAATTTTCAATTCTTACAGGAGGAGAGGATACCGCTTATGCTATGTTAAAAGCTAATCCAACCTTGCTTTTAAGTGCTGAAACGGGAGGAAAGAATGCGACTATAGTTTCTAAATTTGCTGATCGTGATAGTGCGATTAAAAATATCATTCATTCTGCGTTTAGCAATAGCGGTCAAAAATGTTCAGCTACTTCTTTGCTAGTCTTAGAAGAAGAGGTTTATCATGATGAAGAATTTAAAAAGACTTTAGTGGATGCTGCAAGTTCTATGGCAGTGGGCAGTCCTTTTGAATTTAAAAATAAATTAGGTGCTTTAGCTGATAAGCCAAGTTCTAAAGTTCAAAAGGCTTTGGATGAATTACAACCTTATGAAGAATGGGCATTAAAACCTAAGTTTTTAAAGGATAATCCTTATTTAATGACTCCAGGCATAAAATACGGCACTAAAAAGGGTGATTTTACCCATATGAATGAACTTTTTGTGCCGATTTTAAGTGTGATGAAGGCTAAAGACTTAAAAGAAGCTATTGATATAGTAAATTCCACAGGTTATGGTTTAACTGCAGGTTTTGAAAGCTTAGATGAAAGAGAATGGGAGTATTTTCACACTCACATAGAAGCAGGAAATATTTATATCAACAAACCAACCACAGGGGCTATAGTGCTTCGCCAACCTTTTGGTGGAATTAAAAAATCAGCTATAGGTTTGGGTAGAAAAGTAGGAATTTATAATTATATCACTCAATTTTTAGAGATTAAGCAAGAAGATTTTGATGATCATTTAATTGAAGATAAATTTTCAAAAAAATTAGCACAAATAGATTTAAAAGAATCACAAGATTTTATGAACGATTTAATTAAAATGTCTCAATCTTATGCTTATCATTATAAAAATGAGTTTAGTGTTTCAAAAGATTATGTCAATATTCGTGGAGAAGATAATCTTTTTTCTTATACTAAAATAAAGAATATGGTTTTAAGACTTTGTGGAAATGAAAGCTTAAAAGATGTTTTAGGGGTGATTTTAGGTGCAAATATTGCAAATATTGATCTAAGTATTAGTTATGATGAACAAGATATTAGTATGATGGAACAAATTGTTCAAAGTATAGGAGCAAAAGTACTATTTTTAAAAGAAAATAAAGAAAATTTTATCAAGAGTATTAAAGAATATGAAAGAGTGCGTTATTTGGCAAAGCCAGATGTAAATGATGAGATTTATAAAGAGGCTGCAAAGCTTGCTAAAATCATCATAAGAGAAAAGCCATTGTTAAATGGTCGTTTTGAACTTTTAAATTATTTTAATGAAAAAGCTTTAAGTATATCTTTTCATCGCTATGGAAATTTAGGCATTAGAGCAATATCTTAATAATTAAGGAGAGATTGATGGAAGTAGTTCAAATTAATACCCCAATAGCAGTGATGTTTGTAGTTTATGCCTTATTGATGCTTTATATAGGTTTTTATTTTTATAAACAAAATAAAAATTCAGAAGATTATTTTTTAGGTGGGCGTACTATGGGGCCTGTGATATCTGCACTTAGCGCAGGGGCTTCTGATATGAGTGGTTGGCTTTTAATGGGTTTACCAGGAGCTTTATATGTAAGTGGTTTTATAGATTCTTATATTGCAATTGGACTTACTATAGGAGCTAGTTTAAATTGGATTTTTGTGGCAAAAAGACTTAGAATTTATACCAGCGTGATTGCAAATTCTTTGACTATTCCTGATTATTTTGAAACTCGTTTTGATGATGATAAACATATACTGCGCATCGTATGTGCGGTGGTAATTTTGATATTTTTTACCTTTTATGTTTCATCAGGGCTTGTAAGTGGAGCAAAACTTTTTGAAAGTACTTTTGGTATCAGATATGATTATGCTTTAACTACTGGAACGATTATTATTGTTGCTTATACTTTTTTAGGTGGATATAAGGCAGTTTGTTGGACGGATATGATACAAGGGCTTTTAATGATGATGGCTTTAATCATTGTGCCTTTGGTTATGCTTTATCATTTAGGTGGCTTTGGTGAAGCGATGAATATAGTAAGAGAAATAAAGCCACAAGCTTTATCTATGGGCGAAGGAGTAGGAGTTATAAGCATTATATCTGCACTTGCTTGGGGTTTGGGTTATTTTGGTCAACCACATATTTTAGTGCGTTTTATGTCGATTCGTTCTACTAAAGATATTCCTATGGCCACTTTTATAGGTATTGCTTGGATGGCGGTTTGTCTTTTAAGTGCTTGTATGATAGGTATTTTGGGTATAGCTTATGTGTATAAATTTGAATTAAGTTTGCAAGATCCTGAAAAGATTTTCATCGTGATGTCGCAACTTTTATTTAATCCTTGGATAGCAGGTATTTTACTCAGTGCTATTTTAGCGGCTATTATGAGTACGGCAAGTTCACAATTGCTGGTTTCAAGTTCTACTATAGCAGAAGATTTTTATAAAAAGATTTTTAGAGAAGATGCGCCAAGTCATGTTGTATTAAATTTAGGTAAATTAGGTGTTTTACTAGTAGCTGTAATAGCGTTTTTGATTTCTACTGATAAAAATTCAAGTGTTTTGAGTATAGTTTCTTATGCATGGGCTGGATTTGGAGCTTCTTTTGGTTCTGTAATGCTTTTTTCTTTATTTTGGAGTAGGATGACAAGAGTAGGAGCGATTTTAGGTATGATAACAGGAGCTGCTACTGTGGTACTTTGGAAGAATTTTGCAAATTCGGGTCTTTATGAAATAGTTCCAGGATTTTTAGCAGCTTCGGTGGTGATTATTATTGCAAGTTTACTTACTAATGTCCGCTCAGGAACTAAAGCTGCTTATGAAAGGATGTTAAAAGAGCTTTGAAAATCTCTAAAAATCCCTACTTTTGTAGGGATAATTGTGTATAATTTCCTAAATTATATTTTTAGGTTTTTTTATGAATGATTTAATGACGCAAAATGACAACACTACTATTATTACAGAATATAAATTCACACCAAAAGAGCCAAAAGCTTATCAAAGCGAAGAGGATTTAGAAAGATTTCTTATTAAAGAACTTACACTTCAAGGCTATGAGCGATTAAATTTAAGCCATATAAACGATCTTGAATCTAATTTTAAATTACAACTTCAAAGGCTTAATAATATCTCTTTTTCACCGACAGAATGGGAAAGTTTTTATAAGCAAAATATCACTAATCTTAAGCTAACTTTTGAAGATAAAACTAAAATGCTTCAAAGTGATGGTTTTACACTTACACTTGAAAAAGAAGATGGAAGCAAGAAAAATATTATTTTGATAGATAGAGTTAATCCTATTAATAATCACCTTCAAGTTATCTCGCAGTTAAAAAATGAAAATGGAGAATTTAAAAATCGCTATGATGTTAGCATTTTAGTAAATGGACTGCCTTTAGTGCATATTGAGCTAAAAAGGCGTGGGGTGAATCTAAAAGAAGCTTTCAATCAAATCAGGCGTTATCAAAAAGAAAGCTTTTTAGAGGGCAATGCACTTTATGAATTTGTGCAAATTTTTATTATTTCAAATGGCACACTTACTAAATACTATAGCAACACAAACCAGCACAAAGCTAAAAAATCACAAAACGATAATTATGCTTTTTGTATGAGTTTTTCAGATGCTAAAAACAATATTATCGAAGATTTAGAAGACTTTGCAAAAACCTTTTTAGCTAAAAGAAATTTGCTTAATATCCTTACAAAATATTGTGTTTTTAATGCAGATAATGAATTGCTTATTATGCGTCCTTATCAAATCGCAGCAAGTGAGAGGATTATAGATAAAATTAAAATCGCCCATAATCACAAACATTATGGCAGTGTAGAAGCAGGGGGCTATATATGGCATAGCACAGGAAGCGGAAAGACTTTAACTTCCTTTAAAACAGCGATTTTAGCCACAAAACTAAACTTTATTCAAAAAGTGCTTTTTGTTGTAGATAGGAAAGATTTAGACTATCAAACGCAAAAAGAATATGATAAATTTGAAAAAGGTGCAGCTAATGCCACTAAAAATACCAATGAGCTAAAGCGTCGCATAGAAAGCACAAAAGAAGATGAGAAAATTATCATTACCACAATTCAAAAGCTTTCAAAATTCGTGCAAAAATATGAAAATTCTCGCATTTTTGATTCTGAAATCGTCTTTATTTTTGATGAATGCCATAGAAGTCAATTTGGCTTAATGCACGAACAAATTATCAAAAAATTTAAAAAATACTATATTTTTGGTTTTACTGGCACGCCGATTTTTGAAGAAAATGCTAGCAAAAATTATTTTGTTAATAGTGATAAAAATTTAGAGCTTAAAACCACGCAAAGCACTTTTGGTGCTTGTTTGCATTCCTATACGATTTTAAATGCAATAAAAGATAAAAATGTCTTACCTTTTAAAGTAAGTTATCATTCTACAATGAAGCAAATTGAAAGTAATTCAGATAAGAAAATTCTAACCATTGATAGAGAATCAAGCCTTTTAAATGATGAAAGAATAGAAAAAATCACAAGCTATATTTTAGAGAATTTTAATCGTCATACCAAAAGACAAAACGCTTATATGCTTAAAAATCAAAGAGTGCAAGGTTTTAACGCTATTTTTGCTACCGCTAGTGTGGATTTTGCCAAAAAATATTATGAAGAATTTAGCAGACAATTAAAACAAAACAAACAAGATTTAAAAGTTGGCATTATTTACTCTTATGAACAAAATGAAGATTTAGATGAGTTTGCAAGTGATAGTCAAAGTGCAAAAGAGTTTTTAAGTAATGCGATAAAAGATTATAATAGCTATTTTAAAAGTGATTTTAGCTTAGAAAAATTTGATAATTATTATAAAGATATATCCCAAAAGCTTAAAAATAAAGAGCTAGATTTGCTTATAGTTGTTAATATGTTTTTAACAGGTTTTGATTCTAAAACGATCAATACTCTTTATGTGGATAAAAATCTCAAATACCACGGATTATTGCAGGCTTTTTCACGCACCAATAGAATCTTAAATGAGCAAAAAAATTGCGGTAATGTCGTGTGTTTTAGGGATTTAGAAAATGCCACAAATGAAAGCTTAAAAATGTTTGGTGATGAAAAAGCATCAAGCATTGTTTTGCTAGAAAATTTTGCTTTTTATTTTGAAAAATATAGTGCGTTAGTGGATGCATTAAAACAAAAATTTGAACTTTTAAATTTTCCATTAAAAAAGCAAAAAGAGCAACAAGAATTCATCAAAATTTTCAATGAAATTTTAAAACTAGAAAATATTTTAAATCTTTTTGATGAATTTAAAAACCCTTTAAACATCAGAGATAAGCAAGATTATCAAAGCCATTATTTAGAGCTTTACAACACTCTAAGAAAAGAGAAAGAAAAAGAAAATATCAATGATGATTTAATCTTTGAAATCGAGCTGATTAAACAAAATGAGATCAATGTAGACTTTATATTGTTCTTGCTTGAAGAGTATCACAAAGATTCCAAAGAAAAGACAAAAGAAAATATTTTAAAAACCATTATTTCAAACCCAAGCCTAAGGGATAAAAAAGAGCTAATCGAAGGGTTTTTAAATGAGATTGATCATAATAAAAATAGCGATTATAAAAGCCTTTTTGAAAGTTTTATGCAAAGAAAAAAAGAGCAAGAATTACAAAAAATCATAGAAGACGAAAATCTAAATGAATATTTGACAAAAGAATATTTAGATGAAGCCTTTGGGCTAAATTTCTTCCAAGATAAAGGAGAGGGCATAGGAAGACTTTTACCGCTTATTAATCCTTTTGCTCCAAAGAGTGAAGGAAATGATGAAAAACGACAACAAATCATTAATAAACTTAAGAGTTTTTTTGATAAATTTGTAGTTTTTCTTAAAAAGGAAGAGAATGAATAAAATAGAAAAATTATTAAATGAGCTTTGTCCTAATGGCGTGGAGTTTAAGAGTTTATGGGAAATTGGGGAGTTGTCAAATACAGGAGTTGATAAAAAAATAAGAGAAAACCAAAAAGAAGTTTTTCTTTTAAATTTTTTAGATGTGATGAATAATCACTATATTAATAAAAATATTCCTTCAATGAAAGTAACTGCCTCAGAAGCTGAAATACAAAAATGTAATATTTTAAAAAATGATTTATTTATTACTCCATCGTCTGAGAATATTAATGAAATTGGTTTTGCTTCTGTTGCAATTGAAGATATGCCTAATGTTTGTTATAGTTATCATATTATGCGTTTTAGGATTTTCAATAGACAAATTAATCCTTATTTTTTGAGATATTGTTTTGATTCTGAGAATCTGCGAAAACAAATTTTAAAAAATGCACAAGGAATTACTAGATTTGGTTTAACTCAACCCAAGTGGAAAAATCTCCAAATCCCAATTCCGCCGCTTGAAATTCAAGAAGAGATAGTAAAGATTTTAGATACTTTTACAGAGCTAGAAGCAGAGCTAGAAGCAGAGCTAGAAGCCCGCCGCCGTCAATATGAGTATTATCGCAACAAGCTTTTATCTTTTGAGTATCTAAAAACTAATGGGGGGGGTATGAGCTAAAAATGCTAGGCGAAGTATGTGAGATTAGCACAGGTGGTAGCAATAGTGTTGATGAAGAGATGAATGGAATATATCCATTCTATACAAGATCTCAAGAAATTAAACGCATTAATCGATATGAATTTGATGAGACAGCAATTATAACTTCTGGAGATGGTGTAGGTGTGGGTAAAATTATTCATTTTATACAAGGCAAATATGCACTACATCAAAGAGCATATAGAATCCATATTTTGCAAGATTCTATAAGTCCTAAATTTGTCTATTTTTATATGAAAGCATATTTTTATGATTATATTATGAAAACTGCTGTTAGCTCATCTGTATCATCTTTAAGAATGAAAATGTTAACAGGTTTCCAAATCCCAATCCCACCCCTTGCAACACAAGAAAAAATTGTAAATATTTTAGATCAATTCCACGCACTTACCACGGATTTACAAAGTGGAATCCCCGCAGAGATAGAAGCAAGAAAAAAGCAGTATGAATACTATAGAAATCAATTATTAACTTTTAAGGAAGCCATATGAAAAGCGTTGTAGAGAGAGAAGAATTACACAAAACCATTTGGAAAATCGCAAATGATTTGCGTGGAAGTGTCGATGGCTGGGATTTTAAAAGTTATGTTTTGGGATTTTTATTTTATTATTTTATCTGCGAGAATCTAAAAAATTATGTTTTAAAATCTTTTGAGCAAGATTATGAAAATTTAAGCGATGAGATGGCAGAAAATGGTAGAGATACAATCATTAATGCTAAAGGATTTTTTATAAAGCCAAGCCATCTTTTTTCAAATATATTTAAAAATGCAAAATTAGAAAATTTAAATGAAAAACTAAGTGTAGTTTTTAAAGAGATAGAATCTAGTGCTAGTGGAAGTGAGAGCGAAAAAAGTTTTAAAGGGCTTTTTGATGATTTGGATCTCTACTCTAATAAACTTGGAGCGGATAATAAAGAGCGTAATAAAAAGATTTTAAAGATTATGGAAACAATAAGTGAGCTTGATTTGCACTATAATGAAAATGAGATCGATGCTTTTGGTGATGCTTATGAGTTTTTAATGACAATGTATGCAAGTAATGCGGGTAAAAGCGGGGGAGAGTTTTTCACTCCACAAGAAGTAAGCAAACTTTTGGTAGAAATTACTTTGTATAATAATGCTAAGCCAAATAAAGTCTACGATCCTGCTTGTGGGAGTGGATCGCTACTTTTGCAATACAAAAAATCACTAAAAAGCGATCCTAAAAAGGGCTATTTTGGGCAAGAGATCAATATCACTACCTACAACCTTGCTAGAATGAATATGTTCTTACATGATGTAAATTACACACGCTTTGATATCGCAAACGGCGATACTTTGATAAATCCTAGTGAAAATCATAAAGAGCTAGAGCCTTTTGATGCAATAGTTAGCAATCCGCCTTATAGTACCAAATGGGAGGGCAAAGACAATGCACTTTTAATCAATGATGAGAGATTTAACAAAGCAGGGGTTTTAGCACCCACTTCAAAAGCTGACTTGGCTTTTGTGATGCACTCACTCTCTTGGCTTAGTGAGAAAGGAAGTGCAGCGATTGTCTGCTTTCCTGGGGTAATGTATAGAGGTGGAGCAGAAAAAGAGATAAGAAAATACATCATAGAAGAAAATTTTGTAGATTGTGTGATCTCTCTAGCACCAAATCTTTTCTTTGGCACAAGCATTGCGGTGTGTATTTTGGTGCTTAGAAAGAATAAAACTGATAAAAATACACTATTTATCAATGCAAATGAAGAATTTATCAAAGTAACTAATAAAAATATGCTAAGCAAGGAAAACTTAGAAAATATCTTAAAACTTTATAAAGATAGAAAAGAAGTGCCACATTTAACTAAGCTTGTAAGCATTGAAGAGATCGCAAAAAATGATTATAACTTAAGCGTATCAAGCTATGTAGAAGCAAAAGATACAAGAGAGATAATCGACATAAAAGCACTAAATAAAGAAATAGAAGAGATTGTAAAACGCCAAAGTGTTTTAAGAAATAGAATTGATAATTTGGTGCGTGAGCTTGAATGATTAAGGTTTAGAGTGAGAATAATTTTAGATGAATATTCTCACTATTTTTTAAAGCTTAAAAATTAATATTTTCAAGGCTTTTGGATTAAAAATCTTAGTGTGGGTCCACTTTGGTCGATTTCAAGTACTTTAAAACCACGGTTTTTTGCATCTTGAGGTATGGAATTGATACTTTGTGGACAATCACAAAGTACTTCTAAAATTTCTCCACTTTGAAGCTTAGGTAAGACATCAAGTGTTGCTATAGCAGGATAAGGGCAAGCTTCACCTTGCAAATTTAAACTATAAGTAATTTTCATTGTTTATCCTTTAAGTTGATTTTTAAAGAAGTGTTTTTTATAAAATACCACAAAAGCAAACATTAAGATGAATAAAATAAGGTTGATAAAAAATCCATTTAAATTTCCAAATTCAGTTAAAAGATTGATTTTTATACCTTCTTTAAGAGCCTTGGGTAAAAAGTCATAACTTAAAGCTAAAATCATAGTTCCTATTATATTTGCAATTCCTACTATCATAAAATGACTTTGCCCTTCAAAGGCACGATAAGCCCAACCACACTCACAACCTCCGGCAAAAACTATGCCAAAACCAAACAAAAATGCTCCCACAGCTACAGCAGGAGAAAGTTCTATGAGTTTGCTAGTATGACCTTGCAAGATAAAAGCAAAAGCGATTAAAGAAGCGATAATCATGCCAATTAATGCGCCTTTTATAGCATTATCTCTACCAAATAAAAATAAATCTCTAAAGCAAGAAGTAAAACAAATTTGTCCTCTAGAAATAATAAAGCCAAAAACAAAACCAAAAATCAGTGCTAAAGCTAGAAGACTTTGTTTGTTTTGTGTGCTGATATTGCCATTTGTAAAAACAAGATAAAACACCCAAACTAAAAAGGTCATGAAAAGCAATATGCCTAAGTTAAAATATAATTTTGTACGCAAACTTTGCTTGTTTAACGGCAAGTTTTCTTTATTTACCCGTTCTAATTTAGCTTTAGGTTTAAAAAAGGAAGTGTTGCAAATTTTCACTCCTAGATAATTTCCTAAAACCATAAAAACAGTAAAAAGCCAAGTGTGTAAAGAAAAATAAGGTAAACCTGTAAAAAAATTAGCTAAATTACATCCAAATGCAAGTCTTGCTCCGTATCCTGAAAGAATTCCACCTACTATTGCTTGAAAAATTCTTATATTGCTAGCAGGTAGACGAAATTTGACTTTGTTAGCTAAAAGTGCGGCTACTAAACAACCTATAAATATACCTATGAGCATAATACCATCAGTTCTTGTTAAAGGGGTTTCGTTTAAATTTTGCTTTTGGTAATAAGAATATCCATTCAAATTCATACCTAAAAGTTCTAAAAATTCACCGCCCCAACGCGTCATTTCTCCAGTAACAGCCCAAACGCCACCAAAAATCCCAAAATACACTGCGCTTAAAATTCCAAGTGCAATCATAGAACGGGAATTGTCCCAAAAATTGATTAAATATTTTTGTTTAAAAGAATTCAAAGAAAGATCCTAAAAATGTAATCATCAAAACTTGATGCTAAAAAAGAGTGAGATTATAGCTTAAATTTAATATGAAGTCAAAAAGAATATTGATAAATTTATTTTGTTTTTCATTAAAAATCGCTATAATTGTCGCTTTGGAAGATTAGCGTATCTGGTGATCGCCACTGACTTCAAATCAGATGAAAGGATAGTTGACTATTCTTTGGGGAGTTCGATTCTCTCATCTTCTCGCCAATATTAAAGTAAAATCAAGGAAATTTTTATGAGCAAAGCAGATATTATTGTCGGCATTCAATGGGGCGATGAAGGAAAAGGTAAGGTAGTTGATAAATTATGTGAAAATTATGATTTTGTTTGCAGAAGTGCAGGTGGACACAATGCAGGACATACAATTTGGGTAAATGGTGTAAGATATGCGCTTCATCTTATGCCAAGTGGAGTTTTGCATCCAAGATGTATTAATATTATCGGAAATGGAGTTGTGGTTTCTCCTGAAGTATTGATTGCTGAAATGGCTCAATTTGAAAATTTAAAAGGTAGATTATATATCAGCGATAGAGCTCATTTAAATTTAAAACATCATTCTTTAATAGACATTGCAAAAGAAAAACTCAAAGGTAAAAATGCTATAGGAACGACAGGTAAGGGTATAGGACCTTCTTATGCAGATAAGATTAATCGTACAGGACATAGAGTTGGAGAGCTTTTAGAACCACAAAGACTTTGTGAGGCTTTGATGAAAGATTTTGAAGCTAATAAAACTTTTTTTGAAATGCTTGAAATTGAAATTCCAAGTGCTGAAGAATTGCTTGCTGATTTAAAACGCTTTAATGAAATTTTAACTCCTTATATTACAGATACTACAAGAATGCTTTGGAAGGCTTTAGATGAAGATAAAAGAGTGCTTTTAGAAGGAGCTCAGGGCTCTATGCTTGATATTGATCATGGAACTTATCCTTATGTTACAAGTTCAAGTACTATTTCAGCAGGTGCTTTAACAGGACTTGGGTTAAATCCTAAAGAAGCGGGAAATATTATAGGTATTGTAAAAGCTTATGCAACGCGTGTGGGAAATGGAGCTTTTCCTACTGAGGATAAGGGTGAAGATGGAGAAAAAATTGCGCAAATTGGAAAAGAAATTGGCGTAAGCACGGGACGTAAAAGACGTTGCGGATGGTTCGATGCAGTTGCTGTAAGATATACAGCAAGGCTTAATGGTCTTGATGCTTTATCTTTGATGAAGCTTGATGTTTTAGATGGTTTTGAAAAGATAAAAATTTGTCGTGCTTATGAATATAAGGGCATGGAAATCGACTATATACCAAGTGATTTAGAAAATGTTCAACCTATTTATGAAGAAATGGATGGTTGGGATAAAGTTTTTGGTATAAAAGATTATGATTTATTGCCAGAAAATGCTAAAAAATATATAGCAAGACTTGAAGAGCTTGCAGGGGTTAAAGTAAAGTATATTTCCACTAGCCCTGAAAGAGATGATACTATCATCTTATGAAAAGTAAATATAATTCTGTTGTAAAAGTAAGAAAACAACAACTTGATAAAGCAGAATCAAATCTTAATCAAGCCAAACAAAGACAGCTTGAACATGAAAAAGCTTATGAACTTTCACGCCAAGAGTGTGAAAGTTTAGGCGTATTGCCAAAATCAGGATCTATAGCAGAGTTAAGATCAAATTTAAGTATGGCGCAAGTAGGACGCGAGGCTTTGGCAAGAGCTAAGGAGAAAGTAGAACTTTCTAAAAAAGAAATGAATCATTATCAGTTTTTATATCAAAAAGCGCATTTAGATTATGAAAAAATGAAGGCTTTGGAAACTGAAGAAATTAAACAAAAACAAAAAGAACTTGCGAAGGCTGAAGAAAAATTTTTAGATGAAATTGCAATCAGTCGTTTTTTCAAAGGGGAAAAAGATGATTAAAAAAATTATATTGTTAGTTTTTATTTCAAGTGTAGTTTTTGGAGCTGAACAAGATTGTGAGCAGTATTTTGAAGCTAGAAAAGCTCAAATTGAATTGCAAACTAGAGAATTTGATGAAGCAAGACAATCTTTAGAAGCTTATAAAGCCTCTTTTGAAGCTTTGCAAAAAGAAAGGCTTGAAAATTTAGAAAAAAAAGAGGCTGAGGTTAATGCAACTTTGGCAAAAATTGAAGAATTAAAGCTTGAAAACGCAAGGCTTATAGAAGAGCAACAAAAGATTTTAAATTCAATCAATGATAAAACTCAAGGTAGGGTTAAAGAAATTTATTCCCAAATGAAAGATGCAGCCATTGCAGATGTTTTAAGTCAAATGGATGCAGAGGATGCAAGCAAAATAATGCTTTCTTTGGAATCACGTAAAATTTCAGGTGTTTTATCTAAAATGGATCCAAAAAAAGCTAGCGAGCTTACTTTGCTTTTGAAAAATTTAGATAATAATACTAGTAATTAGGTGATTAAAAGAATGAAAATTTTTCATTTTTAACATTCTTTTACCAAAAATAAGCTATTATTTCAAACATTATTAAATAAAAGGTTTTCAAGATGCGTATAAAATTACCACATATTCCTTATATCGCAAATAAAATGATGTTAGATATAGCTAATTCTTCTTTTGTAGAAATTAAAGATCAATTAGAAAAGCTTAAGGTATGTATAATAGAAGTTTTAGAGAAAGATATTCTAAATGAAAGAAAATTAGATGAAAGAGTAAAAGAACTTTTAGAGCAACAAGAAGATGAAATGGAACTTATGCAAGTAGATCGTAAAAATATGTTTTGGCTTGTGAAGAAAAAGTTAGCTCCCGAATTTAATGTGATTTTAGATTCTGAAGATAGACATAATCATCTAGCGCATCAAATTTTAGAAGAACTTGTAGAGAATGATTATATTAATTTTATAGTGAGCGAAAATAGAGTTAAAAATTTAATCTTTTCAAGCATAGAGTCTTATCTTAAAATTTATGAAAAACTTGAAGATGAGGTTTATGAGAAAATTAGCAATTATAAAACAAAACCTATTCCAGGTAGTGAAGAATACGATCTTATCTTTGAAAAACTCTATCAAGAAGAGCTTAGAAAAAAAGGTATGTTTTAATGAAGGCTTATATTTATTTAGAAAATGATATTTTTTTAAGTGCTAAGGCTTTTGGAAAGAGCGGTACTTTTTTTGGAGAGCTTGTATTTAACACTTCTTTAACAGGATATCAAGAAATTATTTCAGATCCTTCTTATGCAGGGCAATTTATCGTATTTTCCATGCCAGAAATTGGTATAGTGGGAACCAATGAAAATGATAATGAAAGTAAGGAAATTTTTGCAAGCGGTGTTTTAATGCGTGAATTAAGTTCCAGTTTTTCAAATTTTCGCGCTAAAGAAAGTCTGCAAGATTATCTTGAAAAACATGGAAAAATAGGAATTTATGAACTTGATACGAGATATCTAGTAAAAATGATAAGAAATAATGGCAATTTAAGAGCTGTAATTTCAACTAAAATTTCAAATAAAGAAGATTTAAAAATCGCCTTAGAAAAATCAGCAAAAATTGATGAAGTAAATTTTGTAAAAGAAGTTAGCACTAAGAAAAATTATTCTCATAAACAAGGTGTTTGGAACGCTAGTTTTCAAAAATTTAATGATGCTAAAAGAAGTGAGAAAAAAGTTGCTGTTATAGACTATGGTGTTAAAACAAATATCCTAAATGAACTTGTAGAAGTAGGTTTTGAAGTAGAAGTTTATCCATATAATGTTAAAGCAGATGAGTTGATTACTCTGTATAAAAAAGGTGAAATTCAAGGCGTGTTTCTTTCTAATGGTCCAGGTGAGCCAAGGATTTTAAAACAAGAGATTGCAGAGATTAAAAAACTTGCAGAAGCTAAAATTCCTATGCTTGGAATTTGCTTAGGTCACCAGCTTTTAAGTAATGCTTTTGGATATGAAACTTATAAAATGAAATTTGGACAACATGGAGCAAATCATCCTGTGATCAATCTTGATACAAAAACGGTAGAAATTACCGCACAAAATCATAATTATAATGTTCCAGAAGAATTAGCTCAAGTGGCTCATATCACTCATAGAAATTTATTTGGCGATAATGCTGAAGGAGTAAGATATAAAGACTATCCTATTATTTCAGTGCAACATCACCCGGAAAGTTCTTCAGGTCCTCATGAAAGTAAGTACATTTTTAAAGAATTTATGAATTTGATGTGAGTATAGATTTTTTAGCTATTATCAGCGTTGCTTTTTTATCTAGTTTTGGACACTGCTATTCTATGTGTGGTGGTTTTAATTTACTTTTTATAAATTTAAATTCAAAAAGCAATAATTTATTTTTATTAACTTTTATTTATCATTTGTTTAGAATTTTTGCTTATATTGTTTTAGGGATAATTTTTGGGACTTTTGGGAATATCTTGGCAATCAATGCTAAGGTTCAAAGTTTGTCATTTTTTATTCTTGGTATATTTATGATGATTTTGGGTTTTGCTCTTATTTTTAGAGGCAATATGTTATCTTTTATTGAAAATAATGTTTTTTTTGATAGTTTTGTAAAGAAAATTATTAAAAAATCTAAAAATTTTAAAGGATTAAAATCAGCTATATTTTTAGGATTTTCAAATGGTTTTGTTCCTTGTGGATTGGTGTATTTTTTTATAGCCAATGCAATAAGTAAGCAAAATATTTTTGAAGGTATTTTGGTAATGATGATTTTTGGAATATCAACTTTACCTGCGATGTTATTTTTTTCTAAAATTTCACAATTTTTTAGTGATTTTTTGAAAAATTTGTTTAATTATTTATCGTATGGCATTATTGTTTGTTACGGTATAAATCTTGCCTATATAGGTTTTAAGGCTTTTCAATGAAAGATTTTTTTAAAGATCAGTTTTTTAAAGCTCTGGAAAAAAATACAATTTTTTCAAGAGCTGATGTGCAAGGAAATTTAATTTTTGTCAGTGATAAGCTTTGTCAAATAAGTGGATATAGCAAAAAAGAGCTTATAGGAAAAAAACATTCAATATTTAAACATCCAGATGTTGATGAATGTTATGTTGAGAAGCTTTTAAAAGATCTTTCATATAAAAAGCCTTATCAGGTTATTTTTAAAAATATTGATAAATTAGGCAAAACCTTCTATCTTGAAACTTTGTTAATCCCCATATTGGATAAAAATAATGAATTAATAGAAATAGTAGCGCTTTCTCATGATGTCAGTAATTCTTTTAAGCTTAATGAAGAGCTTGCTCTAAATCACGCTAAATTAAGAGAATTAAGTATTAATCTTGAAAATACAGTTAAAAATCACCAACAAGAATTTATACAGTTAGGTAAAAAATTTGAGAAAAAAATGAAAATTGCCTTGGAAAAAAATGAAAAAGATATTAAAATAGCATATGAAGAGATTTTGAAATCTTCATTAGAACAAATGATTAGTGATATAGCACATCAATGGAGACAACCGTTAAATGAGCTTGGTATTGCCATGTTTCAAATGAAGCAAAATCTTAAAGATGAAAAAGGATTTGCTGAAATTTATTCACAATCAAAAGATATGATTAAAAATATGTCAGAAACAATTGATGTGTTTAGAACTTTGTTTAACAAAGGAGTAGAGCAGTGTGTATTTATAAAAGAGACTTTAAATAAAGCCTTAGAAATTGCTTTTGAAACTATAGAAAAAAATCATGTAAATATTAATATTGTTTCGAAAAGTGATTATGAAGTTTTGGCGTATGAGAATGGTTTAATAAGAGTTTTTCTTAATTTGATTTTAAATTCAGTAGAGGCATTTAAAAACAAAAAAAGGAAAATCATAACAATAAATTTTTCAAAATTTGGAAAAAACTATCTGAAAATTACAATAAAAGATAATGCTGGTGGGATTGATAAAGAAAATTTAGATAAAATTTTTCAACCTTATTTTACAACAAAACATCCCAGTCAGGGTATAGGAGTAGGACTTTATATAAGTAGACAAATTATTGAAAGTTTCCAAGGAAAAATAAAAGTTAAGAATGGAAAAGATGGGGCTTGTTTTGAGGTATTTTTAAAACTAAAAGAGAGGGTAGAGTAGAAATGTCACAAGAATGTAAAGAATTGATAATATTAGTAGTTGAAGATGAAATTAAGACTAGAGAATCATTGATTAATGTATTAAGCGAACGCTTTAGTAAAGTAATCGGAGCTCAAAATGGAGATGAGGGGCTTAAAAAATTTAAAAAATTTAAGCCGGATTTAGTTATCACAGATATTGCTATGCCTATTATGGATGGGCTTGATATGGCAAGAGAGATTAAGGAAATTTCAGATGATGTCCCAATTGTTGTTCTTAGTGCGTATTCAGAGAAAGAGAGACTTTTGCGTTCTATTGATATTGGTATAGATAAATATTTGATCAAACCTGTTGATATAGAAGAGTTGTTTAAAGTTTTAGATTATCTGATAGGCGAAAAAATTGAAGCAAATATGCTTGTAAAAATTTCTGAAGAATATCAATTTAACAAAACTAAAAGAACTTTGATTTACAATGGTGAAGAAATTGTTTTAACTAAAAAAGAATTAGCTTTTATTTCTTTGCTTTTAAAGCAACCTGGGGCTTTGGTTTTGCATGAAGATATAAAGAAAAATGTTTGGATAGGTGAACATGTGAGTGATACTGCTGTTAGAACTTTTATTAAAAGAGTAAGAGATAAAGTGGGTGAAGATTTTATAAAAAATGTGCCAAGTTTAGGTTATAAGATAAATATCAATAAATAAGACTGATTTAGCCTTAAAATATAAAGCATAACAAATGATTAACAAAATTATCATTTTTAAGAAAAAATGTATAATTAATATTCTATAATATTCTCTTATTATCAAAAATTTTAAGGAGAAAGTCGATGCATCCAGGTAATGTATTAAATTACGACTATACGGTTGCAAGATATTTTATGTTTACAACCGTATTGTTTGGCATTGTTGGTATGGCTATAGGAACTCTTATAGCTTTTCAAATGGCATATCCTAACTTAAATTATTTAGCAGGAGAATATGCTACTTTTTCAAGACTTAGACCACTTCATACTTCAGGTGTGATTTTTGGTTTTATGCTTTCAGGGATTTGGGCAACTTGGTATTATATAGGTCAGCGTGTTCTTAAGGTAAGTATGGCTGAGTCAAGATTTTTAATGGCTGTTGGTAAGCTTCATTTTTGGCTTTATATGCTTACTATGGTTTTAGCTGTTATATCTTTGTTTATGGGTGTGACTACATCTAAAGAATATGCAGAGCTTGAGTGGCCTTTAGATATTCTTGTTGTTCTTGTTTGGGTTTTATGGGGTGTAAGTATTTTTGGACTTATTGGAATTCGCCGTGAAAAAACTCTTTATATTTCTTTATGGTATTATATAGCTACATTTTTAGGTATAGCTATGCTTTATCTTTTTAACAACATGGAAGTACCAACTTATTTTGTTACTGGAATGGGTAAATGGTGGCATAGTGTATCAATGTATGCAGGAACAAATGATGCTTTAGTACAATGGTGGTATGGACATAATGCTGTGGCATTTGTATTTACTGTGGGTATTATTGCTCAAATTTATTACTTCTTGCCAAAAGAAAGTGGTCAGCCGATTTTCTCTTATAAACTCTCTTTATTTGCATTTTGGGGCTTAATGTTTGTTTATCTTTGGGCAGGTGGTCACCATTTGATTTATTCAACTGTACCTGATTGGATGCAAACTATGGGTTCGGTTTTCTCTATAGTATTGATTTTACCTTCTTGGGGTTCAGCGATTAATATCTTACTTACTATGAAAGGTGAGTGGAGCCAGCTTCGCGAGAGTCCATTGATTAAATTTATGATTTTGGCATCAACTTTCTATATGTTCTCAACACTTGAAGGGCCAATTCTTTCAATTAAGTCTGTTAATGCTTTAGCACACTTTACAGATTGGATTCCAGGACATGTTCATGATGGAACATTAGGTTGGGTAGGATTTATGACTATGGCTGCGCTTTATCATATGACTCCTAGAGTTTTCAAAAGAGAGCTTTATAGCAAATCTTTAATGGAAGCTCAATTTTGGATCCAAACCACAGGTATAGTTCTTTATTTTGCTTCAATGTGGATTGCGGGTATTACTCAAGGTATGATGTGGAGAGCGACAGATGAGTATGGTAACTTGCTTTATAGCTTTATTGATACTGTTGTGGCTATTGTTCCTTATTATTGGATTAGAGCGATTGGTGGATTGTTGTATCTTATTGGTTTCTTTATGTTTACTTATAATATTTACAAAACAATTGCTTGTGGAAGAGTGCTTGATAAAGAACCAAAAAGCGCTTCGCCTATGGCAGCATAAAAAGGAGAAAATATGTTTAGTTGGTTAGAAAAAAATCCATTCTTTTTTGCTGTAGCTGTTTTTGTAGTGATTGCTTATGCAGGCATAGTTGAAGTTTTACCAAATTTTGCAGAAAATGCAAGACCAATTGAAGGTAAAAAACCTTATACGGTTTTACAACTTGCAGGGCGTGCAGTATATATTAAAGATAGTTGTAATGCTTGTCATTCACAGCTTATTCGTCCATTTAAATCAGAAACAGATCGTTATGGTATGTATTCTGTAAGTGGTGAATTTGCTTATGATAGACCTTTTCTTTGGGGTTCAAAAAGAACAGGACCTGATCTTGCTCGTGTAGGAAATTATAGAACAGCTGATTGGCATGAAAATCATATGTGGGATCCTACTTCTGTTGTTCCAGATTCTATTATGCCTTCATATAAGCATATGTTTAAAAATAATGCAGATATTGAAACTGCTTATGCTGAGGCTTTAACCGTGAAAAAAGTTTTCAATGTTCCTTATGATACAGAAAATGGAACAAAACTTGGTTCTTGGGAGGATGCGCAAGCTGAAGTAAAAGCTGAAGCTCAGGCTATAGTTGATCAAATGAAAAATCAAGAAGTAAAAGATGCTTTTGCTAAAGGTGAAATCAAAGAAATAGTTGCTTTGATCGCTTATTTAAATAGCTTAAAGTAAGATGATGGAACATTTATCAATAGTTTTTGATGTGATTAAAAATTTAATCACATTTGATTTAGCAACAGTTCAAAAACATGAGTGGGAGATTTTCCAAGGTTATGGTTTTTTTGCACTCGTGATGTTTTTGTCAATAGTATTATATGCGTATTGGTATCATTTATATAGAACAGAAAAAAAAGGTGAGAGAAATTATGAAAATTATGCAAACCTTGCCTTAAAAGATGATATTGATGATAGTGTATTAGAAAGTAAAAGGAGTGCTTAATGCAATGGTTAAATTTAGAAGATAATGTTAATCTCTTATCTTTAATTGGAGCTATTCTTATCATTTTAATCACACTAGTTATTGTGAGTAGAATGTTTAAGCAGATGAAAGAAAAAAAAAGCGAGTCAGAGCTTAGTGAACATAGTTGGGATGGAATAGGAGAGTATAAAAATGCTGTTCCTACTGGTTGGGCTGTGGTATTTTTCCTGACTATTGTTTGGGCTATTTGGTATTTTCTATGGGGATATCCTTTAAATTCTTTTTCAAGTATAGGTCAATACAATGAAGAAGTAGCAACTCATAATACAAAATTTGAAGAAAAATTTAAAAATTTATCTCCTGAAGATAAAATAGCAATGGGTCAAAATATCTTTTTAGTTCAGTGTTCAGCTTGTCATGGAATTACAGGCGATGGTATCAATGGTAAAGCTCAAAATTTAAATATTTGGGGTAGTGAAGAAGGTATAATCAATGTAATTAAACATGGTTCAAAAGGTATGAATTTTCCAGGTGGAGAAATGCTTGGTGCTGCTGATTTAGGTGTGGCAGAAGAAGATATCCCTGCTATTGCTGCTTATGTAGCAAAAGATCTTTCAGCTATTAAGAAAACTGCAAATGAAAATTTAGTAGCAAAAGGTAAAGAAGCTTATGCAACTTGTGCAGCATGCCATGGAGAAGATGGAAAAGGTCAAGATGGAATGTTCCCAGATCTTACAAAATACGGTTCTGCAGCTTTTGTAGTAGATGTTTTACATAGTGGTAAGGCTGGTTTTATAGGAACAATGCCGAGTTTTCCAACACTTAATAATATTCAAAAAGAAGCTGTTGGCGAGTATGTAATTTCTCTTTCAAGGGGTGAATGATGGAAAATAATAATAGATGCGTGTTTTCTCTTTCAGGTGTTACAGGTATGTTAATTGCTACGGTTTTATTACTTGCTATCTTAGTAGTTTTAACTATTTGGGGTCTTAAAGCTCAGCAAGAAGTGATGCAAAAGCCATATAGTCTTAAAGATGCACAAAGTGTAAAGATGTTTGGTTCAAAAGAACAAGATCATAGAAGTATAAAGGAAGCACAATGAGTAAGGCTTTGGAATATTTAATTGTTATTGGTTTAGTTGTTGCTGCTGCAATCACCGCTTGGTCGGTTTTAACTGTAAATCATCTTCATATAGGATGAAAAAAATATTACAAGATGGCTTTTTTTTAGCCATCTTCTTCTTTGTTTTATTGCCTTCTAGGGTTTTTGCTCTTGATGCTGTACTTTTTAATGAAAATATTTTAAGTCAAAAAGTAAGTAATGAGATTAATCTTATAGGAAAAGAGCTTTACCAAAAAAGTAATATTTTTATCGGCGTTATGGTTGGTGATGAAACTGAAATTGAAACTTTATTAAATAAACAAAAAGAACTTCCTCAATCTTATATATTGCTTCTTTTGTCAAAAAATTCTCACAAAGTTGATATAGTGGGCTCAAAAGGTGCTTTAGCTTTGATTGATAAAGAAGCCGTGCTTAGTCCTTATCCTGGAACAGGATCTATTTTGCCGATATTAGCTACAAATAAAGGTGATATTTATAATGCTGCTATACTTAATGGTTATGCAGATATTGTAGATCGTGTGGCAAAATCCTTGGGATTACAATTAGAACATTCTATAGGTAATGCAAATCGTGATGCTATCAATATCTTAAGAATACTTATCTATGGATTTATTTGCTTTGCATTGTTATACTATGCACAAAGAAGAATAAAGAGGAAAAAAAATGTTAGAAACTAAAAGAAGTTTTTGGCCTTATGGTATTTTGCTTTCACTTTTGGCTATAATTATTGCTTGTATTGTAACGATTTTTATAGCAAGTCACCATCCTGTATATGAGGATGATTTTTATTTTGACTCTTATCAAAATGTTGAAAATAATTACAATCAAATACAAAAACAACAAGTAAATTTTGATAAATTTTTTAAAGTAAATTTTCAAAATGATAAAATCACTTTTATAGGTAAAAGAAAAATTCCTAGTTATGAAGTGGATCAAAATTCCTATGTTGCAAATTTTAAAATTTCTGCATTGCAAAATATAAATTCTGATGATTTAAAAGTTCAAGTTCTTCTTACAAGACCATTCACTAAAAATTTTGATCAAAAGTTAGAAGGACAAGTTAAAAATGGAATTTTAAGTATCGCTTTACCTAAACTAGATAAAGGTAGATGGGAGCTTAAGCTAAAGTTTTATGCAAATCAAGAAACAGTGGGTTTTTTTAGCTACGAATTAAATGCTCAATGAAATTAAGAATTTTTAGTTCTTCAAGACAAATTAGAGAGTATTATAACCACAAAAAACAGCAAAATGCCTTATTAGATAGTGCTATTCATATAGGTGAATTTTTAGATAAAGTTTGTTTGAGTAATTTTCATAAGGCAAGTTCTTATGAAAGCTTACTTTTAATGCAAGAAGCTTGTCTAAAAAGTAAGGATTTAGAAAAAAAACTAGGAATTTCGGTAGAATTTTTTGCTTTTTTGAAAAATAACGAATATCTTTTTTCCTTTTTCAAAGAACTTAGTTTAGAAAAAAAAAGCATAGAAGATCTTAAAAATAATGATTATTATGCCACCTATAATGAACATTTGGAAATTTTAGATGAGGTATATAAAAATTATCTTGTTTTGCTTGAAAAGAATTCTTTTTATGATGATCTTTCTTTGCCTAAAAATTACACTCTTAATAAAGATTTTTTAGATGAGTATGAAGCTATAGTTTATGATTTGCAAGGTTTTTTGAGTAAATTTGAAGAAAATTTATTAAGTGAAATTTCTCAGATTAAAGAAGTGGTTTTAAGTTTTAAAACAAGTAAATTTAATCTCGAATATCTTTTAAAACTTGATTTTTTAAAAACATTTGATTTAAAAATAAACACTCATTATGAAATCAATCTTTCAAAACAAGAGATTTTAAAAGAAGAAATTTTTAAAACAAAAAATTCAAAAATTAAACTCAAATCTTTTGAATTAAGGGCTTTACAATGCGCTTTTGTTATGGATGAAATTTCACATTTTGTACGCAAAGGTTTAAAGTCTGAAAATATTGTAGTTATAACTCCAGATGAAAGTTTTTGTGAGTTTTTAAGACTTTTTGATAAAGACAATATGCTTAATTTTGCAAGTGGGATTAGTATTAAAGAAAGTTTATTTTATCAAAAATTTCAAGCACTTTATGAAAGTGCTAGTAGTGCTTCTTTTGTTTATAAAAATCAAGAGGATTATTTTGAAGACACGCAGATGATTTTTGATTATCACAATACACTTTTACATTCTTTAAAGCTTGATTTTATAGAGTTTAAAAAGTATTTTGATGAGAAATGTGATTTTGAATATTTTGAAAAATTACTTGCTTTATTTTTAGAAAATGAAAAGCAAGAACTTATTTATTTGATACGAAAAGAACTTTATTTTATTAAAGATTTATTAAAAAATCAGTCTTTAACTCTTAAAGAGTTGATCCATCTTTTTTTCATGCAAATTTCACAACTTTCCCTTAGTGATGTAGGTGGAGGTAAGGTTACGGTAATGGGACTTTTAGAAAGTCGTGGGCTTTGTTTTGATGGGGTGATTTTGGTTGATTTTAATGAAGAATTTATTCCCAAAAGAAGTGTTAATGAACTTTTTTTAAACAATGAAGTGCGTAAAAAAGCAGGATTGATTAGCTATGATAGAAGAGAAAATTTACAAAGATTTTATTATGAAAGCTTGATGAAGAATGCTTTAGAAGTAAGTATTTGCTTTGTGGAAAATGAAGAAAAAAGCAAATCACGTTTTTTAGATGAACTTGATTTTGACTTTTTTTATGAAACTCATATCCACCAAAAAGCTTATCTTAATGCTTTAAAATTAGACTATGAAGGTATAAAACCTAATCTAACTCCTATAAAAGCTCCTATTTTAAAGCATAATCCTTTCGAGTTTCCGCTTTCTTTTAGTCGTTTTAATTTATTGGAAAATCAAAAAAGAACTTATTATTATCGTTATATTTTAAATTTAGCAGAACCTAGGGTTTTAAGCGAGGAAAGTAAAGCGAAAAATCAAGGAAATTTCATCCATAAAATGCTTGAAATTTATTATAAAAATTATGCAAATAATGATTTTGATATAAAAGTTTTTGCAAATTTATTGAATAAAGAATATCAAAAATACAATATCAGTGAACTTGATCTTGAAGTATTTAAATTAAAATTTATACAATTTGCTAAAAACGAAAAAGAGCATTTTTCAAAAGGCTTTTATGTCGCACATACAGAGCTTGAGTTAAATAATATTTTAAAGCTCGGAGCAGATAGTATAAAACTTAAGGGCACTATAGATCGTATCGATAGTTCAAAAGAAGGTAATTTGATCATTGATTATAAAAGTGGAAAAGTACCAAGTAATTCTTATCAACTTGCTTTTTACCAAGCTTTATATGATGAAAATGCAAGCGTGGGTTTTTATGATTTAAATAGTATGCAAATATTGCACCAAAAAGCTAAAAGTTTAGATGAGCTAAGAGAAAGACTTAAAGACTTAGTTCTTATGAGCAAGGAAGAAATAGAGTTTGAAAATGAACAAGATGAGCATTGTCCTTATAAACTCATTTATAAAAAGGAATTAAAATGAGTCAATTTGAGCCTTTTTTGGCATTAGAAGCGAGTGCGGGAAGCGGAAAAACCTTTGCCTTGAGTGTGCGTTTTGTAGCACTTATTTTAAAAGGGGTTAGGATTAATGAAATTTTAGCTTTAACTTTTACCAAAAAAGCTGCTAATGAAATGCAAAAAAGAATTATTGAGGCTTTTTTAAATTTAGAAAAAGAAAATAAAACCAGTGAATGCAATGAACTTTGCAAGCTTTTAGGTAAAGATAAAGAAGAGCTTATTTCTTTAAGAGATGCTAAAAAAGAAGAATTTTTAAGAACAGAGTTAAAAATCAGCACTTTTGATGCTTTTTTCGGAAAAATTTTGCGTGTTTTTGCTTTAAATTTGGGCTTAAGTAGTGATTTTACAATGAGTGAAGAGAGGCTTGATGTAAGAGAGATTTTTTTAAAACTTCTTAAAAAAGATGAATTAAAAGATTTGGCTTATTATATTAATTTAGTTGATGAGAAAGAAAATTTTTTTAACGAGCTTGAAAAATTTTATGAGAATGCTTATTTTCAAAATCTTCCTAAAATTCCAAATCCATCTAAAGCTTATATCAATAAAGCCTATAGTGAGTTAAGAAGTTATTGTTTGGGTCTTACTCATGTAAAAAATTATAAAAATTTGTGTGACAATTTTAAAAGCGAAGTTTTAGATTTATCCGTGTTTATGCAATCAAGCTTTATGACAAAATTTGAAAGTACAAAATATTTACAAGATTTAGAAAGCACTAACTTGCATTTTAGCGCAAAGAGAATGGAGCTTATAAATGCTTTAAATACCTATGCCATAGAGCTTGAAAATTATAAAATTGCTAATTTAATGAATCTTTTAAATCATTATAGTGAAGCTAAAAATATATTTCATAAAGATAAAAATACCTTAAATTTCCAAGATGTGAGTAAAAAAGTTTATGAGCTAATAACCAGTGAATTTAAGGATATGATTTATTTTCGTTTAGATGGTTTTATTTCGCATTTGCTTATTGATGAATTTCAAGATACAAGCGTGATTCAATATCAAATTTTACGCCCTTTGATCGCTGAGCTTGTTTCAGGAGAAGGAGTTAAGAAAAATCGCACTTTTTTTTACGTAGGAGATAAAAAACAAAGTATTTATCGCTTTCGTAAAGGAAAAAAAGAATTATTTGATTTGTTAAAACAAGAATTTAGTCAAATTAAAAGTGATAGTTTAAATACTAATTATCGCTCTAAAGAGCTTTTGGTTGATTTTGTTAATGAAACTTTTAAAGAAAAAATCAAAGATTATAAAGAGCAATTTGCCTTAGAAAGTAAAAAAGGTGGTTTTGTGCGTATTGTGGAATCTAAAGAACAAAAGGTTAAAAACCAAGCCCAAGAAATCAAGGAAAAGACTTTAGAAACTTTATTTGAGCAAATTAATTTTTTAAGATCTAAAAATATTTCTTATGATGATATTTGTATTTTGTGTTGGAAAAATAGCGATGCAGATATGGTTTTGGATTTTTTAAGAGAGCAAAAAATTCCTGCGTTTACTCAAAGCAATGTTTTACTTGAAAATAAAGCAAGCGTAAGACTTGTTTTGGAATATGCTAAATATTGTATTTTTGGTGATGAGTTTTACTTGGTATTTTTAAAAGAACTTTTAGGTTTTGAGCCGAGAAAAATCACCCTTGATTTTTCAAAAAATGCTATGGAAAATATACTTTTTTTAATAAAAGAATTAAAACTTGATTTAAATGATATCGCTTTAATGCAATTTATCGAATATGCTAAAACTAAGGAAAATTTTTTAAAGCTTTTATTTGAGCCTTGTACTTTGAAAATAGTAAGCGAACAAAATATGGGTATTAGTATTATGAGTGTGCATAAATCTAAGGGTTTGGAATTTGATCATGTGATTTTGCTAGATAGTTTATCTAAAAACAATTCAAACAATGAAGATATCATGCTTGAATATGATATCAATCAAGGTTGGCAACTCCATATTAAGGATAAAATTCGAGAGCTTACTAAAGAGCCTATTTATACCCTTTTTAAAGAAAATATTACAAGAGCAAATTATGAAGATGATATTAATAAACTTTATGTGGCTTTTACAAGAGCTAAGGAAAGTTTGATTATCATAAAAAGAAACGAAGAAAGTGTAAATGGAAATTATCCAAGTTATTTTAAGGGGGGATTTTTAAATATACATTCTCAAGAGAGAGGTTTTTTAGAAAGCAAAGAGCAAATTTTAAGTGTTAAAAAAGAAAGTATTCAAGCTTTACAAAAATTTGAAAAAATTAGCCCACAAGAAGTTCAAAGTGAAGAAAAGCTTGATAGTAAAGAGCTATATTTTGGAAATGCTTTTCACTTTTTTATGCAAAATTTAAAACTCCCTAAGGGTGAAAATTTTCAAATACTTACTCAAAGATGCAAGAGTAAATTTAGACATTTTTTAGATGAGAGTGATTTTGAAAAGCTTTTTAAAAGAATTGAAATTTTACTTAAAAATATTCAATTTCAAAATTTGATTGGTGATGGAAAGCTTTTAAAAGAACAAGCTTTGAGTTTTAATGGAGAAATTAAACAATTAGACTTGCTTGCCTTAAAAGATGAAGAAGCTTTCATAATTGATTATAAAACAGGTCTTGCTATGCAAGATAAACATAAAGAGCAGGTAAGAACTTATAAGATCGCCATTAGTGAAATTTTGAAAAAAGATAAAGTGCGTGCTTTTATAGTTTATTGTTTGGAAAATGAAATTCAAATTTTGGAAATATAAACTTTATTTTTACTTAAATTAAGTAAAAATTAATATTATTTTTTATACAATCACATTTTAAATTTTTGGCAAAGGTAAAAATTATGACAAAGATAACAAAGCCAAACGAAGTAAAACGAGAATGGATTGTTTTAGACGCAGAAGGCAAACGCTTTGGTCGTCTTTTAACTGAAGTAGCAACAATTTTGAGAGGTAAAAACAAGCCTTGCTTTACTCCAAATGTTGATTGTGGTGATTATGTAATTATCATCAATGCTTCAAAAGCTGTATTTACAGGTGCTAATAAAGCAGAAGATAAGCTTTATCATAGACATTCAGGATATTTTGGAAGTGTAAAAAGCGAAAAATTTGGTGATTTACTTGAAAAAAATCCTGCAAAATTATATAAATTAGCAGTTAGAGGTATGCTTCCTAAAACAAATTTGGGCAGAGCTATGCTTAAAAAATTAAAAATCTATGCGGGTAGTGAGCACCCACACACTGCGCAAATTGCTAAAGAAGGAAAATAATCATGGCAACAACATACGCAACAGGTAAGAGAAAAACTGCTATCGCAAAGGTATGGGTAAAACCAGGTAGTGGTAAAATTAGTGTTAATGGTGTTGATTTAAACACTTGGCTTGGTGGACACGAGGCGATTAAGCTTAAAGTGGTTCAACCTTTACTTGTGACTAAACAAGAAACTTCAATGGATATTAAAGCAACTACTTTAGGCGGGGGCTATAGTGCTCAAGCTGAAGCTTTAAGACATGGAATTTCAAGAGCTTTAGCAGCTATGGATGCTGATTTTAGAGCCTTATTAAAACCTAAAGGACTTCTTACTAGAGATAGTAGAACTGTTGAGCGTAAAAAATATGGACGCCGCAAAGCAAGAAGAAGCCCACAATTCTCTAAACGTTAATATTTTTGGTGGGATTTTCCCACCTTTCTACAATTTTTTATAAAACTCATCCTTTTTTCTATCATTTATGTTATAATTGCGAAATTTAAATTTTTATTTTATAACACAATGAAAGGTTTTTTCTATGAAAAAAATATTCTTATGTTTAGGTTTGGCAAGTGTTTTATTTGGTGCTGATAACAATGTAAAATTTGAAATCACTCCAACTTTAAACTATAATTACTTTGAGGGTAATTTAGATATGGATAATCGTTATGCACCAGGGATTAGACTTGGTTATCATTTTGACGATTTTTGGCTTGATCAATTAGAATTTGGGTTAGAGCATTATTCTGATGTTAAATATACAAATACAAATAAAACTACAGATATTACAAGAACTTATTTGAGTGCTATTAAAGGTATTGATGTAGGTGAGAAATTTTATTTCTATGGTTTAGCAGGTGGAGGATATGAAGATTTTTCAAATGCTGCTTATGATAATAAAAGCGGTGGATTTGGACATTATGGCGCGGGTGTAAAATTCCGTCTTAGCGATTCTTTGGCTTTAAAACTTGAAACTAGAGATCAAATTAATTTTAATCATGCAAACCATAATTGGGTTTCAACTTTAGGTATTAGTTTTGGTTTTGGTGGCAAAAAGGAAAAAGCTGTAGAAGAAGTTGCTGATACTCGTCCAGCTCCACAAGCAAAATGTCCTGTAGAACCAAGAGAAGGTGCTTTGTTAGATGAAAATGGTTGCGAAAAAACTATTTCTTTGGAAGGTCATTTTGGTTTTGATAAAACTACTATAAATCCAACTTTTCAAGAAAAAATCAAAGAAATTGCAAAAGTTTTAGATGAAAATGAAAGATATGATACTATTCTTGAAGGACATACAGATAATATCGGTTCAAGAGCTTATAATCAAAAGCTTTCTGAAAGACGTGCTAAAAGTGTTGCTAATGAACTTGAAAAATATGGTGTAGAAAAAAGTCGCATCAAAACAGTAGGTTATGGTCAAGATAATCCTCGCTCAAGCAATGACACTAAAGAAGGTAGAGCGGATAATAGAAGAGTGGATGCTAAATTTATTTTAAGATAATGAATAAAACTATTTTATTTGATTTAGATGGCACTTTAATTGATTCTACTGATGCTATTTTAAATTCTTTCCAAGGAGCTTTTAAAGCCCTTGGATTAACTTCTAAAAATAATGAAGAAATCAAAAATCTCATAGGTTATCCTTTAGAGCAAATGTTTAGAATGCTTTATCCAGATAAAGTAAATTTAAGTAAAGAATTTGTATTAGCTTATCGTGAAATTTATGCACAAATTTATTTAGAACAAACCACTCTTTTGGCTAAAGCAAAAGAAGCATTAGAACTTGGAAGCGAAATTGCAGATCTTGGTATAGTTACAACAAAAGGAGGTAAATTTACTCCGATTTTACTTGATTATTTGGGAGTTAAAAAATTCTTTAAAACTTTAATTACACTTGAAGATGTCATAAATCCAAAGCCAAGTTCTGAACCTATAATTTTAGCCTTAAAAAGACTTAATAAAACTCAAGAAAATGCCTATATGATAGGCGATACAATACTAGATATTCAAGCTGCAATTTCTGCTAATATCACTCCTTTAGCCTTAACTTGTGGCTATGGCAATGAAAATGAATTAAAAGCTCATTCTATGGTATTTTTAAATGCATATGAGGCTGTTAATTATATAGCTAGATTAAACTAATTTCAAGTTTTCGTTAAACGCCTTTTAAGAGAATTTATAGTAAATTGATAGCTAAAAAATTATAAAAATTATCAATATAAAGGAAGGTCTCAATGGGTAAAATTATGAAAACTATGGACGGAAATGAGGCTGCTGCATACGCTGCGTATGCTTTTACTGAAGTTGCTGGAATTTATCCTATTACACCTAGTTCTCCTATGGCTGATTACACCGATATGTGGGCAGCTGCAGGTAAAAAAAATCTTTTTGGAGTTCCTGTAAAAATCGTAGAAATGCAAAGTGAAGCAGGTGCTGCAGGTAGTGTGCATGGATCTTTACAGGCTGGGGCTTTGACTACAACTTATACAGCTTCTCAAGGATTACTCCTTAAAATTCCAAATATGTATAAAATAGCAGGTCAATTACTCCCCTGTGTAATCCATGTAGCAGCGCGTTCTTTGGCTGCTCAAGCTTTGTCTATCTTTGGTGATCATCAAGATATTTATGCGGCAAGACAAATTGGTTTTGCTATGCTTTGTTCGCATTCCGTGCAAGAAACCATGGACTTAGCTGGTATAGCACATTTAGCTGCAATTAAGGGAAGAGTGCCATTTTTGCATTTTTTTGATGGTTTTAGAACAAGCCATGAAATTCAAAAAGTTGAAGTAATGGATTATGCACATTTTGATAGATTATTAGATAGAGAAGCTTTGCTTGAATTTAGAAATAATGCTTTAAATCCAGAAAATCCAAAAACACGCGGAACAGCACAAAATGATGATATTTATTTTCAAACTAGAGAAGTAAGTAACCGTTTTTATGATGCTTTGCCTGATGTTGTTAATGAATATATGCAAGAAATTTCAAAAATCACAGGTAGAGAATACAAACCATTTACTTATTATGGACATAAAGAGCCAGAGCGTGTGATTGTTGCTATGGGTTCTGTGACTCAAGCACTTGAAGAAGTGGTAGACTATCTTAATGCTAAGGGTGAAAAGGTAGGGATTTTAAAAGTTTATCTTTATCGCCCATTTAGCTTAAAATATTTCTTTGATGTTATGCCAAAATCAGTGAAAAAAATCGCAGTTTTAGATAGAACCAAAGAACCAGGAAGTCTTGGGGAGCCACTTTATCTTGATGTAAAATCAGCTTTCTATGGAAGAGAAAATGCTCCTGTTATAGTGGGTGGAAGATACGGACTTTCTTCAAAGGATGTTGATCCTGCTCAAATGATAGCAGTATTTGAAAATCTTAAACTTGATAATCCAAAAGATGGCTTTACTGTAGGTATAGTTGATGATGTAACTCATACTTCACTGAGTACTGGAGAGAAAATTTCACTTGGAGATGAAAGTACGATCGAATGTTTATTTTACGGACTTGGTGCTGATGGAACTGTGGGCGCAAATAAAAACTCGATTAAAATCATCGGGGATAAAACGGATTTTTACGCTCAAGCTTATTTTGCTTATGATTCTAAAAAATCAGGGGGTTATACAAGAAGCCATTTAAGATTTTCTAAAAAACCTATCCGTTCAACTTATCTTGTTTCAACTCCGCATTTTATCGCTTGTTCGGTAGCGGCTTATTTGGAAATTTATGATGTTTTAGCAGGAATTCGCAAAGGAGGAACTTTCCTTTTAAATAGTATTTGGAATGCTGAAGAAACCATAAGACAACTTCCAGATGCAGTAAAGAAAACTTTAGCTGAAAAAGAAGTAAATTTTTATATCATCAATGCAACCAAACTAGCTCGTGATATAGGTTTGGGAAATCGTACAAATACCATTATGCAATCAGCCTTTTTCAAACTTGCAAAAATCATTCCTTATGAAGACGCACAAAAATACATGAAAGAGCTTGCGTATAAATCTTATAGTAAAAAAGGCGATGCTATTGTAGAAATGAATTACAAGGCTATTGATGTGGGTGCTGATGGACTTGTAAAAGTTGAAGTGGATCCAAATTGGAAAAATTTAGAGCTTAAAGAAAAAGAACAAACTAATGCCTATAAAGGTACTGAATTTGTTGAAAAAATCGTAAAACCTATGAATGCGGCTAAGGGTGATGATTTGCCTGTTTCAGCCTTTTTAGGTTATGAAGATGGAAGTTTTGAACACGGCACAACCGAATACGAAAAACGCGGTGTTGGGGTTATGGTACCAAGATGGATAGAGGCAAATTGTATTCAATGTAATCAATGTGCTTCAGTTTGTCCGCATGCTGTTATCAGGCCATTTTTGATTAATGATGAAGAAATGGCAAATGCACCTCGCGGTGTAAAAGATCATGCTTTAGAAGCTAAAGGAACCAAAGGAGAAAAATTAAGCTTTAAAATTCAAGTTTCTCCACTTGATTGTACAGGCTGTGAGCTTTGTGTTCATGAGTGTCCTACTAAAGAAAAATCTTTGGTTATGGTGCCACTTCAAGAAGAGATGGATTTTGGTGAGCAAGAAAATGCGGATTATTTATTTAAAGAAATCACATACAAAGATGATATTTTAAATAAAGAAACTACAAAAGGAGCACAATTTGCCCAACCTTTATTTGAATTCCATGGAGCTTGTCCTGGATGTGGAGAAACTCCTTATATTACTTTAATTACAAGATTGTTCGGTGAAAGAATGATTGTGGCTAATGCGACAGGTTGTAGTTCTATTTATGGGGGTTCAGCTCCATCAACTCCTTATAGAAAAAGTGTGAAAAATGGACACGGTCCTGCTTGGGGAAATTCACTTTTTGAAGACAATGCTGAGTTTGGTTTGGGTATGAAAATTGCAACTGAAAATACAAGACACCGCATTGAATATATCATGAATGAAAGTATGCAAGAAGTTCCAAATGCTTTATCAGCCCTTTTTAAAGATTGGATTGCAAATAAAGACAATGGTGCTATGTCTGTGGAAATTAAAGATAAAATGATCCCTATTTTAGAGCAAAATAAAAATATTAAAGCCGTACAAGATATATTAGAGCTTAAACAGTATTTAAGTAAAAAATCTCACTGGATTTTTGGTGGTGATGGTTGGGCTTATGATATAGGCTATGGCGGACTTGATCATGTTTTAGCAAGTGGAGAAAATGTAAATATTTTAGTGCTTGATACAGAAGTTTATTCTAATACAGGCGGTCAAAGTTCAAAATCTTCTAGAACAGGAGCTGTAGCACAGTTTGCAGCAGCAGGCAAACCTATACAGAAAAAAGATCTAGGTCAAATTGCTATGACTTATGGTTATATTTTTGTAGCACAAGTAAATTCAACGGCAAATTATACTCATCTTATCAAAGCTATCACTGCAGCTGAGGCCTATGATGGACCATCTTTGGTGATTTGTTATTCTCCTTGTATAGCTCATGGTATTAAAGGTGGGCTGGGCTACTCAGGAGAGCAAGGTGAGCTTGCTACAAAGTGTGGCTATTGGCCACTTTATACCTTTGATCCTCGTTTAGAAGAACAAGGAAAAAATCCTTTAACTCTAACAGGAAAAGAGCCTGATTGGGATTTATATGAGCAATTTTTGATGAATGAAGTGCGTTATAATTCACTTAAAAAAGCAAATCCTGAACATGCTGCTGAGCTTTTTGAACGCAATAAAAAAGACGCTCAACGTCGCTATAGACAGCTTAAGCGTATCGCTATGGCTGATTATAGTAATGAGGTTGAAAGCTGATAAAATATATTTTTAGTGCTACATTGTGTTTTAGCACTTTGTTTGCACAAGATAATTTTGAAGAGTATTTTAAACTTATAGATAAAGAAAATCGCATAAATTTTAATACTCTTCAAAACCCATTTGTGAATCCTACTTTTGAAAAATTAAGACATATTAAAATTACTGCAATTATGCTTGATAAAGTAAAAATTTATGATCGATGGTATAAAAAAGGTGATATGATTGATGATGCTATAATACATGAAATAAATACTAAAGAGATTAAATTCCAATATGATAATTTAGAAATTGCAATCCAAATAAATAAAAATGATAAGATTAATATTAATTAACATTCTTTTTTGCCATTATCTTTATGCTTTAGATTGTCAAAAGCGTCTTTTTGATATCAGTATTAATGAAAAATTAAGCATACAAGAAAGTCTTGATGAGCTTGCAAAATATTGTTCTTTTAGTATTATTGTTAAAGATAAAATTGCCAAAGAAAAATTAGAAACATTGCAAAATTCTGTCAATATTCATCAAATGAGTTTAGACGAAATTTTTAATTTTTTTATCAAAGAGCATGATCTTAGCTATGATTTTGATGGTAAAATTTTAAGAATTTCAGGTATTAATACGAAGATTTTTAAGATAAGTTATATCACTTCTATCAGAGAAGGACAAAGCATAACTA
Source organism: Campylobacter sp. BCW_6871 (assembly GCF_001762325.1). NCBI lineage: Bacteria > Pseudomonadati > Campylobacterota > Epsilonproteobacteria > Campylobacterales > Campylobacteraceae > Campylobacter > Campylobacter sp. BCW_6871. The sequence goes on from NZ_MJWQ01000005.1 coordinate 87,809, forward strand.
AAGCGTCTGTAGACGCTAAACCAAGGCAAAGTGAATATAGCGGTAGTTTTGATGATGCAGAAGACAATATGATTAAAAGTATGGAAAAATTTGATTTTTGGCAAAATATAGAAAAAGAGATTATTGTATTATTAAAAAATTCTCATGAAGATTATGAGGCTAAAACTCCCATCATAAATCCCAATGCAGGTCTTATTATAGTAACTGGAACAAATTCTCAGTTAAAAAGTGTGAAAAATTATTTGCAAAAACTAGAAAATCGTCTTAAAAAACAAGTTATTATCGATGTTAGCATACTTGCTGTGAGTTTAAATGAAAGCCATTCTAGTGGGATTAATTGGCAAAATTTTAATATAGGTTTAAATTCGCAAGTAAATAATGAAAATTCTTTTATTCAGTTTCAAAATGGGCAAGGTTTTGTTAAGAATTTGGGTTTAAGGGCGAATTTAAATTTTGATTCTATTATTAACTTTCTTTCTCAAAATGGAAAAACTAGCGTGCTTTCTAATCCAAAGCTTATGGCTTTAAACAATCAACAAGCCATTATTTCTGTAGGCGATACTATAAATTATCAAGTCAAAGAAAGTTCTAAAGGTACTGAAAATGGGACTACTGTTAGTGAAAGTTATAATAATTATTCTATTTTTATAGGCATTTTACTCAATATCTTGCCTGAAATTTCTGATGATGGAAAAATAATGCTTAGAATTAATCCAAGCTTAAGTGATTTTAAGTATCCAGAAGATAATAAACGACAAAAAGAACCAAGAACTATTGCTCCTGATACCATACAAAAAAAGCTTTCTAGTGTTGTGCAAGTAGAGAATAATCAAACTTTAATTTTAGGTGGATTGATTTCTCACGATAAATCTAATGAGAAAAATTCTATCAATTTTCTATCAAAAATTCCAATTCTAGGTTCTTTGTTTAAAGGAGAAGTTTTAAATTCTAAAGCAACCGAAATTGTTTTTATTATCACTCCAAGTATAGTAGATAGTGTAAACGCTCCAAGTCTTAAAGATCTAGGATTTAAGCATTATGAGTAAAATTATTCCATTTAGAGAAGAAATTTTTCATCAAATCAATCAAATTTTAGAAAGCCAAAAAGCTTTTATTTTTTTATGGGGAAAAAGTGGTAGCGGTAAAAGTGTATTGTTGCAAAGATTGGCAAAAAAATATAATGTTGATTTTATTAATGAAAATTTTAAAGATCAGAGTTTCTTAAAAGAAAAAATTGAGTTTTTGATTTCACAAGGTCAGAGTTTAATCATTCTTGATGAAGTAGGAATGTATGATTATGCAATGCTAGAAAGCATTAGGATTTATAGTGATTCTATAAGTTTTGTTTTAAGTTCTCATAAAAAGTTAAATATACTTAAAAAAGAGCATTTTAAAAGTCGTTTAAGTGCTTGTTTTGAATTGAAAAATATTAGTCTTTTAGAGCTTGATGATTATATTAAATTGAAATTCGGAATGAATTTTTCAAATAAATGTCTTAAGTTTTTACAAAAAATTTCTCAAGGAAATTTAAGATATATTGATAAAACTTTAAAAAGTTTTTATGAGATAAATAGTTTTTTTGATACAAACAAAAGTCAAGAGTATATTTTAAAGCTTAGTGCTTTAGAGAATGGCTTATTAAGGTAAGGTATGCAAGAAAGAATTAAAGAACTTGAGCTTAGGTATAAATATTTTTTACTTAAAAAATATTTAAAATATTTATTTTTAATTGTTTTAATCTTAGTGATAGCATTTTGTTTTTTTGTGCTAATGCAAAAATATAATAAGCAAAAAAATATTTATTTGCAAGCTATTGAACATAAAAAGCATTTAGAGCAAAAGATTCTTCAAGCGCAAATTTTACAAGAAAAAAATAAGATTTCTAGGGAAAAGTTATATAAAGAACTAGAAGAAGTTAAAGCGGTGCGGGAAAATACACACATTAGTAAGATAGAAATTGATTCTAAAATTTTAAATATTTCTGATTTAAAAAAATCTTTTTATCAAAATCCAAGCTATGAAAAGGCATTAAATTTAGCTAAGAAGTATTTTGATATTAAAGCTTATCAAAAGACAATATTTTGGGCTTTAAAAGCCAATGAACTTGACAAGCAAAAACAAGATTCTTGGCTGATTTTTGCTCAGGCTAAAAGAGCTTTAGGTGAAGAAAAAGAAGCTCAAAGTGCTTTAGATGCTTATATAAATTATTATGGTTTAATGGAATTAGATGGAAAGTAGAATGGATAAAATTTTTCAAGCTTATATTGATAATGAAATAAGTCTTGATGAAATTTGCACTAAATTTAATATCACTTCTTGGGATTTTTTTAAAAAATTAGCAAATTTTTGTAATTTACATTTTGTTGATTTAGATGAAGATAATGATTTTATTTATGAAGGTATACCTTTTTCTTTACTTTTAAAATTTAAATTTCTGCTTATTAAAAATAATGACGGCTTTATGATTATTAGATCCAAACCTTGTTCTTTAGAGCTTTTAGAGCAAGTTAAGACTTTTATGATTTGTGAAAAAATCGACACTGCAATTGCCGATGAATTAAAGATAGCTAAAATTTTAAATCAAATTCGCATTCAAGAGGAGATTAAAAGATTAAGCATTAAGCTTAGACTTGAATGGCAAGAAAATCAAAAAAGAGATGATCAAAGTTGCATCAGTCAAATTTTTGATTTTTTATTACATGAAATTTTATCTTTTCATGCGAGTGATATTCATATAGAAGCAAGGAACGATGACGCTTTGATTAGGTTTAGAGTTGATGGAATTTTGCGTGAATTTGCTATTTTTGAGAAGGATGTTTATGAAGCTTTGGTTTTTCATGTCAAATTTTTAGCTTGTTTGAATTTAGCTGAATCAAGAAAAACACAAGATGGAAGTTTTGAATTAGATTTTGAAAATGAAAGATATGATTTTCGTGTTTCATGTTTGCCTTTGATTTATGGCGAAAGTGTTGTTATAAGAATTTTAAAACATGATAAAGAAATTTTGGATTTGTATAAACTAAATCTTGGAGATAAAAATTTAGAAATTTTAAAAAAGATTTTACATCGTCCCAATGGAATGATTTTATTAACCGGCCCTACAGGTAGTGGTAAAAGCACAACTTTATACGCGTGTTTAAACGAGTTGAAAAGTATTGAAAAAAAGATTATTTCCGCAGAAGATCCTATAGAGTATAAAATTCCTTTAGTGCAGCAAATTTTGCTTAATTCAAAAGTTGGAGTCGAGTTTAATAGTATTTTAAGAGCAATTTTAAGGCAAGATCCTGATATTATCATGATAGGAGAAATTCGCGATGAAGAAAGTTTAGATATTGCACTTAAAGCTTCTTTAACAGGTCATTTGCTTTTAAGCACCTTGCATACTAATGATGCTCTTAGTACCATTGATAGGCTTTTGGATATGCAAGCAAAAAGTTACTTGATAGCATCGGCTTTGAGTCTTGTTATAGCACAGCGTTTGGTTAGAAAACTTTGTCCTTGGTGTAAGCAAAAAAGCAAAAAACATTATATTGAATTTGAAGGTGAATTTTTTGAACCAAAAGGATGTGAGCGTTGTCATCATAGTGGATTTTTTGGCAGAGAATTAATCGCTGAGTGCTTAGAGATCAATGAAGATTTAGCTTGTGCAATTAGGGAAAATCAAGATAAAACGATTTTAATGGAGCTTGCAAAAAAATATGGTTTTCAAACTATGTTTGAACAAGGTTTAAAAAAAGCCAAAGAAGGTCTTACAAGTATAGATGAGCTTTTAAGGGTTGTAAGATGAAATTTTATGAAGTAGAATTTCTTAAAAACAATCAAAATTATACAAAAACTATAAAAGCTGAAAATTTAAATACAGCACAAGCAAAAGCCTTATCAAAGAATTGGAAAATCATTGATATAAAAGAAATTCAAAAATCTAATTTTCAGAGATTAAAAGATGAAAATTTCATACTCTTTTTTAAAGAGCTGGCTTTGTTGTGTGAAGTTGGATTAAGTGTTCAAGAAGCGATTAGAGAATTATATCTTATGCATTCTTGCAAGATTATGAAAAAAATATTAGACAATTTAATTTTAGCCCAAAATTTAAATCAAGCTTTTGAAAATGCTAATTTTGGATTAAATCGTGCGGAGCTAGCTTTGATTAAAACAGCTGAAAAGACAGGAAAAATCAGTGAAGTGTTTAGTCAAATTTCTAAACTTCGAGAAAAAAGCTTAGAGACTCAAAAACAATTAAAAAAGGCTTTTAGATATCCTACTTTGGTTTTTTTAAGTATTATCGGAGCATTTTTGTTTTTAATGCTTTTTGTAGTGCCTAATTTTAAAGATTTATTTGAAAATTTAGGCGCGAGTTTACCTTTTATCACGCATGTAATGTTAGAAATTTATAATTTTTTAGATGACTATGGAATTTTTTGCATATTTTTGTTTGTTATTTTTATTGTTATGCTTATTTTAGCTTATAAAAATTTTCATTCTTTTGCTTTTTCTTGCGATTTTTTATTTTTAAAAATACCTTTGATTTCTCGTTTGATTATTTATAATCAAAATTATTATTTTTTTATGGCTTTTTCTTTACTTTTAAAAAATGGAATTTCAATATCTAAAGCTTTTGATTTAGCTATTATAGGGCTTGAAAATAAATTTTTAATTTTTCAGTATAAAAAACTTTTTAGTTTTATAGATTCTGGTCTTGAGTTAAGTCAGGTTTTTAAAAAGATTGATATTTTTGATTCTTTGGTATTTTCTATGCTTAGTGTTGCGATGAAAAGTGGAAGACTTGAAGTATTAAGTGAAGAAATTGCCAAATATTATCAACAAAAAAGCGAAAATTTGATGGATAGATTTTTGGTTTTTTTAGAACCAATGATGACTTTATTTGTAGCGCTTTTAGTTTTGTTTTTGGCTTTAGGTATATTCTTACCTATGTGGGAGCTTAGCTCAGGGGTCAATTTTAACTAAAATAATCCCAAGCTACTTTAATGATAGTAGCTCCTACAACGATTAAAAATAAAGTTTTTATAAACTTTCCATTAGTTTTTAATACAAGTTTTGAGCCTAAATAAGCTCCTAAAACTTGTCCTACACCCATAAGCAAGCCTACAGCCCATAAAAGTTCGTATTGCCATAAAAATATAGCAAGGGCAATAATATTGCTTGTAAAATTTAAAATTTTAGTATTAATGCTTGCTTTTTTCATATTAAAACCTAGTAGCATCACACAAGCAAAAATCCAAAATGAACCCGTTCCAGGCCCTAAAAATCCATCATAAAATCCTAAAGTTAAGCCACAAATTAAATGAAAAATTTTGATATTTTTTATTTTAGGTTCACTTTCGTGTTTGCCTAAGTTAGGACGTAAGGCTGTATATAAGAAAGTAAGAGTTAAAAAGATTAAGATAATAAGCTTTAATTGCTCATCTTTTACAAAAAGAACACTATAACTTCCTATAGCTGCTCCTAAGGCTGTAAAAAAAACACCCCAAGCAAGATGAGGTAGAGTGGTGGATTTAAAATAAGTTAAAGTAGCCGTAAAAGAACCAAAGACGCTTTGGAGTTTGTTTGTTGCTAAGGATAAATGCGCAGGAATTCCACAGGCTATGAGTGCTGGTAGAGTAATAAGCCCTCCTCCACCTACAATAGAATCTATAAAACCAGCAAAAAGAGCTACAAAAAAAAGTATGAAATAATAAATTGTATCTAAGTGCTCAAAGCCCATTTTTCACTCCTTAAATTTGTCAATTTCCTTACTTTGCCCTAAACGATAGAGTGCAAAGTCATATTTTATGGGATCATTTGCATCTAATTTTTTTAAATTTTGCGTGAGTTCTAAAACACTTTTATAATCATATATTTTACGCTTTAGAAGTCCTAAAGTCAAGGAAATTTTATGTGTATGTGTATCAAGTGGAATTAAAAGATCTTTGGTGTGAATTTTGGTAAAAAGTCCAAGATCAAGTTCATCTTTTCTAACCATCCATCTTAGATACATATTATAGCGTTTAAGAGGTGAAGTAGGGGTGTTTTGCCAAATTTTTCCAAAGAAAAATTCATACCCATAACTTGAATATGAATTTAAGGTTTTGATTTTTTGTATAAAAGCTAAGATGGCATCTGTGGTATTTTCTCTTTTTTGATAGGCTTGATAAAAAAGTTCGTAGAGTGAAATTTCATTTTTAAGTCTTGAAAGAGTGATAAAAATTTCTTGTATATCTTTCTCATTTTGAAAGCGGTATTTTAAATTTTTTAAGTTCTTTTTTTATTTGTTTTTCTTGAAGGTTTAATAAAGAAAAATCAAGTTTTTTTAGAAAATTTACTATATTTTTAGCATTTCCATAGGCAAATAAAGCACAAATTAAGGCAATAAATTCATCATTGTGAATTTTAGCAATTTGCAAAGGATCTGGAGTTTCAAAAAGGGAATGATTGGTATTTTTTTGATTGGCTAAAAAATCAAGCTTAGCTTTAAGATGGATAAAATTTTTCACTTGATATTGCTAGAGCTTAAGATTTAAGCCCTAGTAAGGTATCAAGCATTTGATCTACGGTTGAGACGATTTTTGCTGCAGCACCGTAACTTGATTGGTATTGTATAAGAGCGGCTAATTCTTCATTTGTATTTACACCACTTTTAGATTGGTATTCGCTATAAACAGAATTATAAAGAGTTTCATTGCTTGAATTTACAACATTGTTATTTTCACCATCTGAAGCTATTTTACCTGTAAGTTTGCGGTAATATTCTTCCATGGTAAGATTATCAATAGTGCCATCTTCATTATAAAAATTAACTTTATCATATTGAAGTTGGATGATTTTATTTGCCATGTCATTGCCACTATCAACCCCATTTGAGCTTGCTCTTACTGTGCTTGGATCATTTAAGATAGAATCTTTTACCTTCATATCGCTTGCATCAGTTCCGCTGAAAAAACCACCTATGCTAAACGCACCTGCGAAATTTGTGCCTTTATCTTCAATGGCTACCTTAAAGCCTGATTTTGCATTGATTTGGAATAAACCATCTCCAGTTTTTGCATCGTAGCTAAAACTTGCATTGATATGATCATCAACATCATTATTTGCATTGTGATCGTTATTATCATCTGTATTAGCATTGATTTGACGCATGATATCATTCATGGTTGTATTTACATCTATGGTGATGGTTTTGGTGAGTTTTTTATCGCCTTTATCATCATAAATGACTATATCGAAACTTCCTGGTTGTATGGTTCTGTCGTAATTAACTAAAGGAATATCTCCCTTAAGTCCAGATAGATAATCAGAAGTAACAGAACTTTTCGCAGAACTCGCATAAAGATTGTTAGTTTCATTGATCATGGTCTTGGCAAAAGTATCTAAAGAATCCATATAACCTTGGATAATTCCATCTTCATATTTTCCTTCGCTTTTGCTATAGTTTCTACCGCGTAAGTCAAGCTGAGCACCAAGCTGTCCACCATTAATCTTTGCAGTAAGATCGCGAACTTTTTCATCAGGGGTTTCATAATAAATGCTATAAGATTTATTTTTATCATCATAATCAAGCTTTAAAGGATGAAAATTTATCCCATCTACTATACTAAAACCTTCTATGCTTAGATTGTATTGATGTCCTGGATCAGTGATGGTTGTATCAAGGCGATTGTCTTGATTGATTTCATTTTTGCTTGCAACTGCACTAACTAGCTTTGAAAGAGTAAGCTCAAGTTCATCTCTTCTATCCCTAAGCTCATTTGCGTGTTCTGTTGGTAAGGCTTCTTGTCCATAAATTTGTTTATTTATAGTGGCAATTTCTTCACCGATTCTATTAATCTCATCAACCGTATTTTTAATATCATTATTTACTTTTTTTTGGATTTTATCCAAGGTTGCAAAAGTGTTATTAACGCTTTCTGTTAAGGTTTGAGAAGCTTTTACAAGGGCTATTTTTGTGGCATTTTCATTGGGGTTGGATGCAAAATCATTCCAAGCTTTGTTATAATTTTCTAAATCTTTCAAAATTCCAGTATTTTGTAAGTCTGGAAAACGCTGAGCGATTTCTTGTAAGGTTGAAGCCATGTATTTAGTGTATTCTAGTTGGTTTGATGCACCTTTTAATTTATAGTAAGAATACTCATCATGCAAACGCACTATACTTTCTATAGCAGCTCCTGTGCCTACTTGAACTCCACCTGTGGTAATATACCCATTTGTAGTTTGCACTACTCTTTGGCGTGTATAAAAAGTTGCATTAGCATTTGAGATATTATTTCCAGTTGTTGCGATTTGAACTTCGCTTGCCTTTAAGCCTGTAACACCTGTGTATAATGTTCCAAAAATACCCATTATAAATCCTTATACATTGATCTTGAAAATTGACTCTGGATTTGTCTTTTTATCTCCATAAGCATTATTTGTTCCATCATTGATATCAAACATTTTATTTACTAAGCTATCAAGAAAATCTTTGACAATAAGAACAAATTTAGCATACTCTTTGTTTTTACTATGAAGGTTTTGAAGATTTTTTTTAAGTAGATCTAGTTTTTGTTTATCTTCATCATCTAAGAGTTCACTAAGCCCTTTTGTAGAGCTATTATTTAGCTCAACCAAGGCAACATCAAGCTGTTTTTTAGCTGTAATAAATTCGGCGATAAGTTTGTTTTTTTCTTCTACACTTGGCGTTACACTCTCATGTTTAGCCACTTTGATATTTTCTATATCTTCTTCGGTTAAAGCAATAAGTTTTGCTAAGATAGCATTTACTTCATCAAGTTTTTGTTTAAGCATATTTTCTCCTTTTCTCTCTCAAAAAAAGGAGAATGAAAGTTTTAGATTAAAGAGTCAGCAATCGCAGAAGCCGTAGCTTTTGTATCGATTTTATAAGTACCGTTTTTAATCTGCTCTGCGATTTTACTCGCTTTATCATTTTCCGTTTTTTGAGTATCGTTTGTTTTTGTTTCTTTATCTATTCTATTTGTATTTAATGTGGTATTTGCCACATAACTTTGTTGTATAGGATTGATCATTTCTGCCTCCTTGATCTTAGTTATAATCCTCTACAAACCATATCGACTCAAATTTAAAAAACTTAACCCCTTTCTTTTAAAAAATCGTATAATAATTTTGAAAAACCCATACCTCCACTTAAAGCTTTACTCATAGTATCGTTATACATGGAAGAGTATATTTCATCGCTGGCATCTTTTCCAAAGAGTGAATTTTGACTTTTTAAAGATACATCTAAAACTTGCTTTAAAAAAAATGCTTCAAAAGCATCCGTTTGTTCTTTTAAGGCTTCATCTTCTTTGGTTTTTGTGACTATATCATTATTATTTATTTTGATTCTTGATTCTAAACTTCTTGCTTTGGCTGCACGATCAAGTAAAGCGCTATTCATACTATAAGTATTTAAAAAATTATCCACTTTCATTAGATGATCTCCAAATCCGCGTTAATTGCACCTGCGCGCTTTAAATTTTCCATAATAGCGATAATGTCATTTGGGGTTGCTCCAAGTTTGTTAAGCATTCTAGCTATATTTGCAACTGTGCTTTTTGCATTGTTGATTCTTAAGGTATTTGAACTTGGATCTACAAAACCACCATCTTTCATATCGATTTCATTTTGATTAGCTACTGCGTTATTGTTTGGATCTATTTTTATGGTGATATCTTTATGAGTGATTAAAACAGGTTCTACCTCTACATCAACTCCAGCAATCACTGTTCCTGTTCTTTCATCGATGATAATTTTGCTTTGTGGTTTATAAGCTATATCTTGTTCTAAAACTCTTGCCATAAAATCAACATTTGAAAGATCTTCAGGTTTTTTGAGTTTTACTGTGCGAGAGTCGATAGCTTTAGCCACTTCTTCGCCAAAAACGGTATTTAAAACTCTTTCTATATCATTTGCGGTTTTAAAATCTGCTACTTTTAAGCTTAAGGTTAGATCATTATTTTGGCTAAAATTTTGTGGAATTTCTCTTTCTACATTAGCTCCGCCCATTACGGTTGCAGCAGTTGAGTGAGAACCTGCTCCTCCTGGTCTAGGTGTTAAACCTCCTGTTGAGATAGAGCCTTGTGCTATAGCATAAATTTCACCATCAATCCCACGAAGTGCAGTCAGTAAAAGTGTTCCGCCTTGTAAAGATTTTGCATCACCCATAGATGAAACGGTAATATCAAGTTTATCTCCGCTTTTTGCAAAGGCTGGAAGTTTGGCTGTAACCATAACAGCTGCGGTATTTTTTGATTTGATATCGTTAGGATCTACTTTGATATTCATACCTTGCAAAAGGTTTGAGATGGATTGTAGTGTAAATTTAGAGCTTGTTCCATCGCCACTTCCATTAAGTCCTACAACAAGTCCATAACCTATGAGTTGGTTATCTCTTACACCTACAGTGTTTGCTACATCCTTGATTTGCACTGCAAAAATGCTTGTCATAAAGAGTAAAAATATCGTTAAAACTCTCATGGATTCTTCCTTTAATCTATTGTTGATGATAGATTAAGCAAGAAGTGTTCCAAGTAAGTTAAGAAGTGTAAAAGCTTAAGCTAGTTGATCCAAATTTCTTTTCTTTAATTTTTTGAAAATTTTGGATTTTTTCGGGAGTTTTTATGGTTGAGTGGTGTTCAAAAATGATTAAATTTAAAGTCTTTAAATCTAAATTTTCTAAAAAATGATAAATTTTTTCATAAATATCACTAAAACCTTCTCTGATATCAAAAGGTGGGTCAAGATATAAGATGATTTCATTTTTTGAATTTTCTATGAATTTGGGTAAAATTTCAAAAGTATTTGCGTGGATAACTTCTAAATTTGGATCTATATTTTTAGCATTTTCTAAAGCAATTTTATAGGCTTTTGCATCAAGTTCTATAGCATAAGCTTTTAAAGCATAATTACTTAGTGCTTCAGCCGCCATCAAAGCACTTCCGCCAAAGGCTTCAATGAAAATTTTATCTCTTAAATCTTCCCTTATTACATTAAAAACACAACTTTTTACTATGCTTTTAGTACTTCTTGTTGTTGTAAGACTAGGTAAAAGTAGTTTTTTTCCTTTGTATTTACCACTTTCTATATTTGTATAAAGCTTTGTTTCTTTGACTTTTTTTATTTTTTCTTTAGGGGAACTAATTTCTTGTTTTTGAAGAAATTTTTTTCTTTTTTCATTGTGATTAAAAAAGTCTTTAACGCTTATAAATTCATCATTCATCATTAAGTGCTTTTACGAGTTTGTTTTTAAGATCTTTTATGGCAAGATCGATTTTATTTTCATAATCTTTTTTAAATTCCAAAGCAATAGCGTCAATTTTTTCTTCAAGCAGTCTTTTTTGTTCAAGTGCAAGTTGCAAAGCTGCTGCTTTTAAGGCATTATCAAATTCATTTAAAGACTCAAACAAGGCTTCTTTGCTAAATGGTACGCTTAAAAATGGAGAGTTTTTAGAGATGATAAATAAGGGTTTTGCGGTGTGAATTTTTTCATCGCTAATGATGAAATCACAATCTTTTTTCATTACCAAATGATCTTTTAAAAAAAGTTCTAAAGTTTTTTCTATGATGAGATCTTTACATTCTAAAGAGATTTTCATATCAAACTAACCTTTAAAGTGTGATTTTTTAATGATGGAGCTTGTATGCCTTGGATAAGGGCTAAAAACTCAAAACGACTTAAAATATAAAAGTCTTCAAATTCCCTTCCGCTTGTTTGCATAAGTTTTTTAGCACAAGTATCAAAAAGATAAAAATCTTTTTCTTCTTTTACTACCATAAAATCAGCCCCGCTATCATAAGCGTCCAAAACAATATCTGCAGCCATTTTATAGCTTAGTGTAGGATTTAAATTCAGCAAAGTAAAACCATTATTTTTTGTACTGTTTTCATAGGAAATAAATTTAGCTTCAAGTTTGGATTTTAAAGTATCACAAGCATTAAAACCATAAAAAGCTATATTGAAATCTTTAAAATTATGCTTAATTTCCTTAAGTTCTTTAATCTCATTATCAAAAGCATTGGTTTTAGGTAAATCAAAGTGTAAAATATTTTTATCAAAAAGCCCTAAATTTAAAATTTCATTCTGTAGGTTTTTGATCGTTGTTTCTAAAATTTCATTTTTACTTTCAAGGTGATAAAAAATACCCTTTTCTTTATCTGCTAGAGTTTTTAAAATTTCTATCTTTTTTTCAGGATATTTTTCTATCATTTTTGAGGCCAAATAAAACACTCCATCGCCCATATATTCAGGAAGATAGTCTAAAATTTCACTTGCATAATATAAATAATCATATTTTGCATAAAGCTTTTTATCCTCTTCATCGCCAAATTTTTCAAGATATTTGTATTTGTCTAAAAAATCATTTTTATCAATGATAAGATCTTTAATAGCTCTTTTTGTACTTAAAGGCTCGATACAAAGATTAAAATCAAATTCTTTTGCTATTTTTTCTAAAGGTGTAAAAAGTGGTATGATTTGCTTATTTACAACTATGTAAGTATCTTCATCTTTATCAAAATCAAAATAAATATCATCATCTTGAACTTGCAAAAGCAAATCATAAAAACTTGCAAAATTTTCATAATTATCATAAATATAAGGTTTATAATAAGCCTCATAATCCTTGGTTTTATCAAATCTAAAAATTCTTAATTCTAATTTTTTCATGGTTTTTCCTTAAATATTTCTATATTATATAAAATTTTTCTAAAATTCACTAGAATTTAAAAGGAAATTTTATAAAATCACGCATTATGAACAAAGAAGATTTTATTATCAAAGCTTTTTTAAATGAAAAAAATGGCGATGATGGAGCTATTATTGATGATTGGTGTTTTAGCAAGGATTTGTTTTTTGAAAATGTGCATTTTAAAAGAGAGTGGCTTAGCTTAGAGCAAATCGCTACAAAAGCAATGCTTGTCAATATCTCAGATGCTATTGCGATGAATGCTGTACCAAAATACGCACTTTTAGGACTTGCTTTACCAAAAAATTTAAGCGAAAATGAGATCAAAGCCTTGCAAAAAGGTTTTTTAAAAACAGCTAGGAAATTTAATATAAAAATCATAGGCGGCGATACTATAAGTAATGATAAAATAGACATTAGTCTTACTATCATTTCAAAGATTAACGATAAAGCCGTTTTTAGAAAAGGTTTAAAAAAGGGACATTTAATTGCTTATACAGGAAAATTAGGGCAAAGTTTAAAAGGGCTTGAAATTTTACAAAATGGGGGCACTTTAAAACCAAACCATGTATTTATAAAGCCAAAATTAAGAGCTAGTTTTTTTTATGAAATCGCACCTTTGATTTCTTGTGCTATGGATATTTCAGATGGTTTAAGTAAGGATTTATCAAGACTTTTAGCCTTAAATAAATGCGGTATTTCTTGGTTTAAAAAACTTGATGATTATACGCTTTATAGCGGAGAAGAATATGAAATTTTATTTGCTTTTGATGAAAAAGAACGGCAAAATATAGAAACAATAGCCAAAAAACACGGCGTGAAATTAAATATCTTTGGAAAAGCAGTGAAGGGAAAATATGAATTTAGCGGAAGAGAACACCATTTTTAAGCCTTTGTATAGTTTAAAACACAGTCCTATTAATGCGTATTTTAGTAAAAATAGCGATGATTTTGTAGTGCGTGAAAAGCCTTTGTATGAATTTAGCGGTAAGGGTGAGCATCTTATTTTACATATCAATAAAAAAGATTTAACCACAAATGAAGCTTTAAAAATTTTAAGTGAAGCAAGCGGGGTTAAAATAAAAGATTTTGGTTATGCAGGGCTTAAAGACAAGCAAGGATCAACCTTTCAATACCTTTCTATGCCTAAAAAATTTGAGAGTTTTTTGTCAAATTTTTCTCATCCTAAACTTAAAATTTTAGAAATTTTTACCCATGAAAACAAGCTAAGAATAGGGCATTTAAAAGGAAATTCTTTTTTCATACGCTTAAAAAAAGTTTTACCAAGCGATGCTTTAAAACTAGAACAAGCTTTGATGAATTTGGATAAACAAGGTTTTGCGAATTATTTTGGTTATCAGCGTTTTGGAAAATTTGGGGATAATTATAAAGAAGGGCTTGAAATTTTGCGTGGTAAAAAGATGAAAAATGTAAAAATGAAAGAGTTTTTAATCTCGGCTTTTCAAAGTGAGCTTTTTAATCGCTATTTGAGTAAAAGAGTGGAGTTATCACATTTTGCAAATGATTTTAGTGAAAAAGAATTAATCCAAATTTATAAAATCTCCAAAGAAGAAGCTAAGGAACTTAAAAAACAAGAACAATTTTTTAAGCTTTTAAAAGGCGAGGTTTTAGGGCATTATCCTTTTGGAAAGTGTTTTTTATGCGAGGATTTGAGTGCTGAGCTTGGGCGTTTTAAGGCAAGAGATATAAGCGCCATGGGGCTTTTAATCGGTACTAAGGCTTATGAAACAGGAGAAGGTTTGGCTTTAAATTTAGAAAATGAAATTTTTAAAGATGTCTTAGAGTTTAAGGCTAAAATGCAAGGTTCAAGACGCTTTATGTGGGGATATTTAGAAGAGTTAAAATGGCGTTATGATGAAGAAAAAGCTCATTTTTGTATAGAGTTTTTCTTGCAAAAAGGCTCTTATGCTACTGTGGTTTTAGAAGAAATTTTGCATAAAAATTTGTTTGAATGAAATGATTATGAGTTAAATTTTATGTGATTTTTACTTTAGAATTTATTGCAAAAATGATATTTAAATTTTAAATTTAGGTATAATTATATTAATTTAATTTTTAAAATAGGAGTAAAAATGAAAAAGATTTTAACAAGTGCTTTGGCTTTAGGAGCTATGACTTTAATTATAGGTTGTGGCGATGGCGATTTAGTCGAGTTAAAAAACAATGGCAACGATCAAACTATGTTTGATTTAGGTAATCAAGAGATTATGAAAAAATATCCAAATTATAAGCTTTATGATTATACTTCAGTCAGAGCAATTAGTGATATTAAAGACCCAGAAGGTAAAATCAAAGAAATGAAGCGTGATTTAGAAATAGATAAAACTCCATACTCAAACTATGTTTTCTTATTAAATCCAAATGATAAAAGAGATTATAAAGTTGTGAGTATTTATTGCGATAGAGATCTTAAGAAAAGAATTTATTGTTCCGCGAATGACGCATTTAGGTTTTATGCAAGATAATAAAACAAGCGGGAAAGTCCCGCTATCTTTCTAATTTTTTTATACCGACATTTTGCGGAAATTACTTATTTTTAAGCCTGTTACTCCGCTTTTAAAGCAATCAAAACGCCTTCTATCATTTTTTTGATATCTCCATCAAGGATATTATCCACTTGAGAAAAAGCTTCTCCACTGCGATTGTCTTTGACTTGCTGATAAGGGAAAAGTACATAAGAACGGATTTGATGCCCCCAGCCTATATCGCTTTTTTCTCCAGCATTAGCGCTATCTTGTTGTTTCATGAGTTCAAGCTCATAAAGGCGAGATTTTAGCATTTTAAAAGCGGTAGCTTTGTTTTTGTGCTGACTTCTGTCATTTTGGCATTGTACAACTATACCAGTTGGAAAATGCGTGATTCTCACGGCTGATTCTGTTTTATTGACATGTTGTCCGCCTGCACCGCTTGCTCTGTAATAATCTATTCTTATATCTTTTTCTTCGATTTCAATTTCTATATCATCATCAAGTTCAGGGCTTACCATAACACTTGAAAAGCTTGTATGACGGCGTCCTGCACTATCAAAAGGAGAAGTTCTTACTAAGCGATGGATACCATTTTCAGCTTTTAAATAACCATAAGCATTTTCTCCTTTAACCAAAAAGCTCACATCTTTAAGTCCTGCTTCTTCGCCTTCTTGAAAGTCTAGAGTTTCGACTTTAAAACCTTCTCTTTCGCAAAATCTTAAATACATTCTATAAAGTATGCTTGCCCAGTCATTGCTTTCTGTTCCTCCTGCACCTGGATGAATGGAAACAATGGCATTTTTACCATCATTTTCCCCGCTTAAAAGCATGGAAATTTCAAGACTTGTGATAGTATTTTCAAGTTTTGGTGCATCATTAAATAAAGCTTCAAGCGTTTCTGTATCGTTTTCGCTATTGGCCAGATCGAAAAGTTCGTTTGCGTCATTTAGGGCGTTAAAAGCATTTTCATAGTTTTTAAGTAGATTGGTGATTTTGGTTTTTTCTTTGCCTATGATCCCTGCTTGTTTGACATCACTCCAAAAAGAAGGAGAATTTTCAAGCTCTTCGATTTCTTTAAGCCTTGTTTGGATATTTTCAGGCTTGATGATGGAGGCTATGTTGCCGACTTTGTTTTTTAAAGTTTTTAAAAGTTCGCTAAATTCGTAATTATCCATAAAAATTTCTTTCTCAAAGTTAATTTTTACATAATTTTAACAAATTTTATCAAAAAATAAGCTAAGTCTATTTTTAATCATAGTAGGTATAACCATCATCAAAGTTGATCGGGATTATTTTTTTGAATTTTAAATTTATTTGAAAAATACAAAAATATCTTTCAAAAATAATCAAATTCAATACTTAGATGAAAAATTATATTTCTTTATTTTTAAATTCTTTTTTAAGCTTTCTTATCTCAAAAAATAGTTTTAGATATCCACCCTTATACCAATTTCTACTAGCCTTTATCAAAGCTTCTCCTAGCTTATAAGATAAATGTTCTTTAAATTTTAAAGCTTCTTTATAATCAGGATAAGATTCTAAAGGGGGTAATTTCAAAGAAGGGTCTTTTTTGATTTTTTCTTGTTTGTATTTATCTTTTATATAAGATAAAACATAAGGCATTCTTATATAACCTAGTATGCTTTTTGAATTTTCTATCATAGCTTGTCCTAGTTTATAAGAAAGTTGGTTTTGAATTCTTGCTTTAGCTGAATTAGCTTGGATAAAAGTTACTTTAGGATTAATAATATCCATTTTAATTCCTAAAGATTTAGCTAACTTTTTACTTTCTAGTTTTTTAATGATTAGGTCTTGTTCTAAATTAGCTAATTCTAAATGTTGTTTTTTAATAGGGATGGAGTTGAGTTTATTCTCAAGATTGCTTTTTTCATTGAGTAAATTTTGTTTTTCATTGCTCAAGTTGGATATTTGATCTTGCAAAGGTTGGAGTTTGGCAGGATCTCTCCTTTGGTTATATTGTTCGATAATAATTTTATATTCTTTTAAATATTCGCAAAGGTGAGTAAAATCATATTCCTTTGAAATTTCAAATTCTATTTCTTTTGGAATTTCTACATCTTCCATTTTCTCTTCTTTTGATACAAGAAGAAAGCCTATAATTCCACTTTGTTTATTATTTTCATATCTTGAATTATAATAATCAAATCTAGATTTTTTTGTATTTTTGTCAAAAAAGTGATGAATTTTAATTGTTTTATTAACAATAAAATTAAAATCTATTTTTCTAAAAGTTTCTCCCGAATAAGATGTGAATGCTACTTTTTGTTTGTTATTTTCTAGTATGCAACAAGAATTATAGCCAACAGATAAGAAAGCATCGTTCCAAGTATGAACACCAATAATTTTCATGTTGAGATCATTTTCTGAAAAATTAATTTCTTTTATATTATCTATTTTATATACTTTTTCTCTATATAAGTAAGTTCTTGCAATTACAAAATTATTATCGTTTTTATTTTCTATTTCATCTAAATCCAAAACTTTAAAACTAGGCAATTTTGGAATTGAAACAGGTTTTTGCGGCTTCAATACTTCTAGATTTTTTATAATATTTTCAGCCATTTTGGAATACACAAAATCCATAGGATGAGCATAATCGGAAAATGAGGTAAAAAAATCCAACAACTCTTCTTTTAAACAAAATTGATAAGCGTCTATAAAATTAAAACCATATTTTTCACTTTGGATTTTGCAAAAAGGTGTGTAATCTCCGCTAACATGAACATAATGATGCCATTGAATCATTAAAACTTTGCAATTTAAACTACTCAAAATTTTGCAAATACAATCATAGGCGTATAAATATTCTTTTTTTACTTCATTATTTTTAGAAAAAATTGCGGAGTCGATAGTATAGATAAAAAGATCTGCGGAACTAAAAAAAGCAT
The DNA here is from genome assembly GCF_001762325.1 of Campylobacter sp. BCW_6871. Taxonomy (NCBI): domain Bacteria; kingdom Pseudomonadati; phylum Campylobacterota; class Epsilonproteobacteria; order Campylobacterales; family Campylobacteraceae; genus Campylobacter; species Campylobacter sp. BCW_6871. The sequence continues at coordinate 105,881 of NZ_MJWQ01000005.1, forward strand.
CATTTTTCTTTCTATAAAAGTTATAAATATGTCCGTAGGGATGCATTGCACCAAAACTTAAAGTTTTAATATCTATTCCGCGTTTTTTAAAAGTTTGAAAAAAAATATAATTCCATCTTGATTCGCAAGATCCAAGTAAGACAATCTTCATAAATTAAAAGCCTTTTTTATCATTGCTTCTATGGTTTTAAAATCTTCGAAATTTTCAGGCATTATAAAATCCATGTCTAATTCTTGATCGTAAAAATCTTCTATTTGAGTTACTAATTTCATGATATCTAAGCTATCTATTAGACCATTAGTCACTAAATTTTTAGAATTTTCATCAATGTTTTCTTTTCCAATTTCTTTAAAAAACTGTTTAATCTCTTCCATTTTATCTCCTTAAAGTTCTTTTAAAACTTTCCTATCAATTTTACCATTTTGATTAAGCTTAAATTTGTTAATTTTAATAAAATTTTTTGGGATCATATAAGAAGGTAATTTATCTTTTAAAAAAGATTTAAAATCAAGCTCTTCTTTGCTTTCATAAAAACAAATAATATCTTCTTTAAAAATACAAGCGCTATTTTTTACACTTGCATGAGAATTGATCACACTTTCTATCTCTCCAAGTTCTATCCTATGCCCCATATATTTGATCTGATTATCTGCTCTTCCATAGCACAAAAGCTCTCCAAATTCATTATAAGAAACAATATCTCCTGTTTTATAGAGTAAATCTAAATAATTGTCATGCAAAGGATTTTGAATAAAAGCTTGTTTGGTTTTTTCTTTGTCATTATAATACCCTAAAGACAAAGAAGTTCCACGCACGTAAAGCTCTCCTTTAACACCTATTTGTTTAGGGCTTATGAAATTCATATTTTCATCAAAAACTAAAAGTTCTGTGTTTTTACATGCTTTACCTATAGGTAGAAGTTCTTCATCTTTAAAAGTGCGATTGATGATATAAAAAGAACATACATCAGTGATTTCTGT
>NZ_MJWQ01000006.1:0-2561 GCF_001762325.1 Campylobacter sp. BCW_6871
AGCATCAAAACTTTCATCTTCAAATTCATCAAGTTTTTGTTCATAATCTCCAATTTTAATTTCTTGTATATGGTGACTTAAATTTTCATTTTCTAGACGTTGCTTAAATCTTTCTACTCCTGTTTTACTCCATTCTATGCCGCTAACACTGAAACCTTCTTTAGCGCAAAACCAAAGATTAGCACCTGTGCCAAGTCCTAATTCTAGTATATTTATTTTACTTCTATCTTTAACATTGTAAAAATTCTTTGCAATAAAACGGATTAAATTTTCGCTAGGGTATTTCCCCCATTCTTTTTGAGAAAAAATATTTTCCCAAATTTGGGCATTTGTACCTTGATTTGTTGAAATTTCTATATTGGATATATATTTTTTCATGATAGTCCTAAGTTTTTATTTGCTATTCTAACGCTACTAGGTAAATTAACCAAGCGTTTTTCTAATTTTTTAGTGTTTATAAGCTCATTGCTTTGACAGTTTTGAAAAGCTTTTAAACTTGGTAAGCTTTTCCATACAGGACGGGCGAAAATATTATTTTTCAAGCATTCTTCTAAAAAGATATTTCTTAAATTTTCATCCTTAAAAAGCAAGGTGTTGAGCCAAAAATTGCTTTTTTCGTTGCTTTTTTCATCGATAAATTTGCATTTATCGTGATTTTTAAAAAAATCCTTGTAAATTTTAGCAAGTTCTCTTTTATTTTCTAAAAAAAGTTCTAAATTTTCAAGTCCTGCAAGCAAGATCGCTGCGTTTATATTGCAAAGACGGTAATTATAAGCTACCCTATCATGATCGTATTCGTAAGGATGAGAGATTTTGGCTGTGGTGCTAAGGTGTCTTGCAAGCTTGGCTAAATTTTCATCATCGCTTAATATTGCTCCACCACATCCACCTGTGATGATTTTATTGCCATTAAAACTTAAAATTCCACATTTTCCAAAAGTACCTAAGGCCTTATTTTCATAAGTACTTCCTAAGGCTTCTGCAGCATCTTCGATTAAAAGGATGTGGTATTTTTCACAAAGCTCTTTGATGGCTTTTATATGAGCACTTAAACCAAAGGTATGCATGATAACACAAGCTTTGATGGGTTTGTGTGTAGTTTTGTTATAGCTAAGATTATCTTTTTGATAAGTTTGATTTTCTAAAAAATGCTCTAAAGCCTTAGGATTTAAACTCAGAGTGTTTTCATCTATATCTAAAAAAACGGGCTTTGCACCTGTATAAGTGATAGCATTGGCCGTGGCGACAAAACTTATGCTTTGAGTGATGACTTCGCAGTTTTCATCGATACCATTAGCTAGTAAAGCGATATGAAGAGCTGCTGTGCCTGTATTTGTAGCGATGACAAAGCGTACTTTGGTTTTTTCTTTTAAAGCTTCTTCAAAACGTGTTACATATTCTCCTACGCTTGAAACAAAACCGCTATTGATACATTCTAAAAGATATTTTTTCTCATTGCCTATAAAACAAGGCTCATGTAGGGCGATATTTTCTTTATTAAAAAGACTTTTTATAAAAGAAATTTCTTTTTCAAACATTGTAAAGCTCACTTTTATAATTTTCTAAATTTTCTTTAAAATACTCTATGCTTTGTCTTAAACCTTCTTCTAGACTTATCTTGCTTTGCCAATTTGTAGCTTTTTTAAGCTTACTTGCATCGCAACAAAGTCTAAAAACTTCGCTATTTTTAGGACGCAATCTTTGTTCATCTTGGATGATTTTTACTTTAGAATCTAAAATTTTTTGTATGAGATCAAGTACTTCTTGCATGGAGTATTCCACTCCTGAGCCTATATTATAAACTTCTCCAAAATGTTTTAAATTTAAAAGAGAGATAAAACCCTCGCAAGTATCTAGCACAAAATTTAAATCCCTTTTAGGGCTTAAATCTCCTAGTTTGATTTCCTTTGTTCCGCTTAAAATTTGTGTGATGATGGTAGGTATAATGGCTCTTGCGCTTTGTCTTGGACCATAGGTGTTAAAAGGGCGTGCGATATTGACATTTAAATTAAAAGAATTATAATAACTTAGTGCCATCATATCTGCAGCGATTTTACTTGCAGAATAAGGGCTTTGAGGTTGCAAAGGGTGTTTTTCATCGATAGGCACATAAAAGGCCGTGCCATAAACTTCACTTGTTGAGGTGTGGATAAAATGCCAAATTTCGTTTTTTTTAGCTGCTTCGAGCATATTTAAAGTGCCATTGACATTAGTATCCACATAACTTTGTGGGGCTGTGTAAGAGTAAGGTATGGCAATTAAGGCGCCAAGATGAAAGATTGCATCTATGTTTTTGGTGATTTTTTCGCAAAAAAAACTGTCTCTTAAATCTCCACTTATAACTTCCATGTCTTTTAAAAAATGACTTTTTTCTAAATGTCCCCAAAAATTAAAAGAATTATACTGACTTAAAGCTCTGACTTTAAAACCTTTTTTAACCAAACTTTCGCAAAGATGAGAACCTATAAAACCATCAGCACCTGTAACTAAAATATTTTTCACCTTCTCACCCTTTCCATCCATTTATCTAATTTTCTTTCTTTAAGTTTTTCTTCTAAAGG
>NZ_MJWQ01000007.1:0-994 GCF_001762325.1 Campylobacter sp. BCW_6871
AGCATCAAAACTTTCATCTTCAAATTCATCAAGTTTTTGTTCATAATCTCCAATTTTAATTTCTTGTATATGGTGACTTAAATTTTCATTTTCTAGACGTTGCTTAAATCTTTCTACTCCTGTTTTACTCCATTCTATGCCGCTAACACTGAAACCTTCTTTAGCGCAAAACCAAAGATTAGCACCTGTGCCAAGTCCTAATTCTAGTATATTTATTTTACTTCTATCTTTAACATTGTAAAAATTCTTTGCAATAAAACGGATTAAATTTTCGCTAGGGTATTTCCCCCATTCTTTTTGAGAAAAAATATTTTCCCAAAGAGTGCTGTTATTCATAATTTTTTTCCTTCAATTATATAAAGTTCACTGAGATTATTTTCAAGATTTTTTAATGTATTTATTTTTATATCTATAATTTGGTAATTCTCTCCTTGATAAAGTTGTTTTATGTCTTTTTCATCACAATAACGTATTATTCCCGTAAAAGCATCACTTCCATGAGTTGGTTTGCATGTGTGATAGGGTAGTTTTTCATCTTTAATAAAACCTTCGTTATTAAAACTTGGAGTAATAGAGAAAAATTTACCATTTTTTTTAAGTTTTTTAATTGCTTTTTCTATAATGATTTTCGTTTTTTTAAAATCATTATAAGCAAGTGAATACCCATCAATCCAAGCATCAAAACTTTCATCTTCAAATTCATCAAGTTTTTGTTCATAATCTCCAATTTTAATTTCTTGTATATGGTGACTTAAATTTTCATTTTCTAGACGTTGCTTAAATCTTTCTACTCCTGTTTTACTCCATTCTATGCCGCTAACACTGAAACCTTCTTTAGCGCAAAACCAAAGATTAGCACCTGTGCCAAGTCCTAATTCTAGTATATTTATTTTACTTCTATCTTTAACATTGTAAAAATTCTTTGCAATAAAACGGATTAAATTTTCGCTAGGGTATTTCCCCCATTCTTTTTGAGAAAAAATATTTTCCCAAA
>NZ_MJWQ01000008.1:0-17479 GCF_001762325.1 Campylobacter sp. BCW_6871
TATCCCCTGCTTTTGCAGGGTTTAGAACAATCCCTTTGGCTTACCAAACAAACTTTTAACTAAGCTTCTCTCCTTTCTAATAATTTATTTTCTTTTTTAATTTGTAGGTTTTTTTGTTGCATTCTCAATATTGTTTTGAATCTTTTCTTGTATTTTCACAGAGTCAGCTTGTATTTTTCCTATGTCAAAACTTCCTACAATATCAGCAATGAATTCACTTAAATCAATTTCGCTAAAATCTAATTTTTGGAATTCTTCAGGAGTGAAGCCTTTGCATTGCGGACCTTCCGCACTGCCCCACCCTTTTCCAAGCTGAGGGCGTCCTTGTTCATTGAAAATTCTTCCTAATTTAGAATTGAAGCAACAAAAACTTTTCTTTTTTTCAACGCAAATTTTAGTAAAACCTAAACTAACCTTTTTAGAACAATAAGTTCCTACTTCATGACATTTTCCTGCATCGTTTAATTTAGCAAGCTTTTTCTCATCTTCTTTACAAGCTACAAGTCCTAAAAACACATTATCCTTGTCACAACATCCACCACCAAGTAAACCGCCAAACATATCCCAATTTTTACAACGATTATCTTGTCCATTAAAAATAATGATTTGTCCTGAACAAGTACCATCATCATTCCAACCATTATTGTTTGCATCATTAACACCAACAGGAGTATCAGTATTTTCCACATCGCTTACCCCTTTAAAACAAGGAAAAGGAGAGCATTGATATTTGTTGTCTATTAGCACACACTCTCTACTACTATTGAAAGGACAAGTTCTTGTTACACCTAAGCAGTTTTTAGCAGGAGCAATAGAAGAATTACAACTATCACCTATACCATCTCCATTTGTATCAATCAAATCATCTACACTTTGTGGTGAACACACTCCACCTTGCTCTTTAGGCTGATAACCTGCAGGACAAGTATATTTATAAGCACTAAAAGGAATTGTTTCGCTTTCTTCTGTACAATTTAAATTTCTTCCAAAATTACTACAACTTATATCTTTTCCTGTTGCTTCATAAGTGAGCTGCCAGCCACCGCTTCCTACTGTGGCAAAAAATGCTACAGACTTATTAATACCTGTGTGCAAATATTGTTTTAATTCTATGTTTAAGTTTTTTCCGCTAAATTTTGAAAGCTCGCCATAGTTATCATTGTTTGGGCGATAAGGAATGTAATCTAGTGCATCTTTAGTATTATTTGGTTTATTCCCAACAACAGCAACTGTAGAATTTGGAGCAAAAGGAACTACCCAATCATCAGCTCCTGCATAAATAAGTTTAAAACTATCAATTGCATCAATATCAGTAATATAGATATCATTTGTCACGACTTGCCACGCATTATAGCCTATACTTTTGGAAAAAGTGAGTCTTACTTTTGTTTTACCTGTTTTTAAAACGCCACCTTCTATTTTTTCACTACTACCATCTACTGCATCATCTGAATTAACACATTGTGTTAATTGTGCAGGACAAAAGTATTTTTGCTGAGAGTTTTGTAAACAAGCTATGGATTGTCCTTGTCCATTTGCAGGTTTGAAGTTTGGATCATCACTAAAATTTGTATTGCATTGCATAGCATCTGTTGCAGTGTGTCCATTATCACCACCATCGCTACCACCACCTGCACAATCAGGTATTTTGTCAAACTCTAAAAGAGCGTAATTTCTCACAGGATTATTTGTATCCCCAAAATGATTGCCTTGATCACTCCATTGCCCACTAGGACTAGCCATAGCAACCCAATGCTCCCCTAAAGGAGATACTCTCTCTTTTCCATCCACGATATCATATTTTTTTAGTAAATTATCAGGCTGTGTTTGTGCCCAATTTTTATAAGTTAATGGATTACCTTTGACTGTTTTAAAACGACTGTCATCATAAATACAACCTGAACTACCTTCAACACAATAATTACTTGTATAACTTGGATCATACACGCCTATCCAAGCATACTGCCCTCCTCTAAACAAAGAACTTAAGAAATCATTTTCAGCTTTAGAATCAGGAATTGCTAAATAGCCGCCGCTGTCTTCTGCTAGTTTTTTTGCATCTTCAAAAGTCATTTTTTGAACGGTAGCAGTATAATAGTGTCCATTAAATTGTTTAAAATCATTATAATCTGTACATTGAATAGCAGCTTGAGAAAAGCTAAGACTCGCCGAAAGGAGTATAGCAAGTCTTAATGTCTTAGGAGTAACTTGTTCAACCGATGTATTTTTACTAAAAAATCTTAACAAATTGTAATTTTTCATATCATTTTTCCCTTAAAAACTGATAAAACACTTGTTTTATCTGATTCAATAAGAAAATCTAGCGTAAATTTTCCTTCTTCTTTTTTTTTCAATTCTATAGATTCGAATGCGGATTCATTTTTTAGTAAATTATTTGTATTACATTTTATTATCATCTCTTTGAAGCTTCTTGTGGTGAATCCAAATATTTTGTTTATAGAACTTGCAAAAATCAAATTACCAACATCCGTAATATTATATTTTCGAGAATCAAATAAACCTTTATCATGTAAAAAAACACAGATTACAATACTCTTAGTTTTATACAATGAAAGCAATTTTTCATATTCAAAATCACAATATTCAACATTTTTATCTTTCGCAAACCAATAATCTAATATTAAGTCACTAGATTGATTTGAAACAAAGACAATTTTAGTATTTTCATCTTTAGCTCTTATATACTGATATAAAAAATTTATAATATAACTATAGCCTGCACCACTTACACTAAATATACAAGTATTATTATTTAAATCAATATCACATAAATCTTTTTCATTGAATGAAAATTTTGGCTGTTTAATTCCATTTTTATTAATTTCAATATCACAATTAAATGTTTTCATCATTTCCCTTTTTACTATTTTGTGTTATAATATTTTTATCCATGAGGTAGATGGACAACAAAGGTTTTACAGAGCCTTGTAGGTGTGATAAAAGCTCGATTCTTAAAAAGGGTCGAGCTTTTTTTTTGGCTATTAAGTTGGGTATGTGGGAGGAAATCACACCTAAAAAGGAGTCCACAATGGATTTGCTAAATACATTCATTGCGGTTACCGCAGTGTTAATCACACTTTTTAGAGAAGAGATAAGAAAAATATTCTTTAAATCTAAAAAGTAGCTAACCGCCTTCTGTAAAGCCCTACTCCAAAGACTTACCACCTTTGGAGTAGTTTTTATTTTGAACATGCCATATCCTTACTTGCTTCATCAAGCGCTGATAATTGTGCTAAAGCTTCACTCATATCATTGATTTTTCCACAATCATGCTTTAAAGTTTCATTTTTTCCATTAACAGGGCATTTAGTCCAATTGTTAGTGCATTCTCTTATCTCACTTTGATATACTGTAGTATTGTTTGTTGAGTTTTCTCTATTAGTTCCATCGTTGAAAGCTGAAGTATCTTCTTTGGCTACAGTCACTTCACAAAACTTAGCATTTACATCAGGAGTAGCTTGCATATCACCTGCAACATTTTTTCCACTCGTAGTATCTATGTAAGAAAAATCTATTTTTGAACTGCCTTTTGAATATTTAGTACTTTGATCAATCGATACTGAACTATTTGAAACCTTATTATTGAAGTTTTCATCTTTAGGTACTGTATTATCCGTTCCTTTGTGGAAAACAGAATAAACACTGTTTTCATTATTTGATTGTGAAGCCGCTAATTCTTGTCCTAAACCTTCTAAATTACTCGATGAATCAACATTAACTGCTTGTCCATAATTATCACATACAGAATAGTCCTGTCCTCTATAACTTAAGGCGCTGCCTACTTTAGTAGCCTTAGAAAGAACAAGTTGAGTTTTTGCAGATAATGCTGAGTAGATAGGACCTGCAATATCAGAAAGAATTTTATCTCTATTTTTTGCCGCTACAGAGCCACAAGAACTATTGATACAGTAGCATCCATTTAAATTATCAATTGTAGTTTTAACAAGATTAATATTATCGCCATAGCTATACTGAAAATACTCACAATTATTCCATGAGTTTTTATCACACTTAACAACGCCATTGGTGCATATTCCGCTAACATTATCAAAATTCCAAATCTTATCTACTTTACCATCAACATTTTTATCAAATTTAATTTTAATATTGATATCACTTGTGCCTGTGTAATCTATATTCAAAAATTCTCCACTCTTAGATTCATCGCAAGCCATTTGCACATTAGCTTTTTGCTTTCCATCAACTGTTCTAATTTCACCTCCATTTGTGAGTGAATTAATAGCCGTATCAGCATTTGACTTGAAATAATTATTTAGCTGTGAACCAAAATTATTACCCTCAGCAGCAGCATCATTTGCAGCCTGTAAAAAGCTACAAGTTGCAAGAGCTAAAAAAAGATATTTTTTCATGCTTTCTCCTATCTACCTGTTCCGTAATTGAATATATCGCTAACTCCATAGAAATTCGAAATGATTTTTCTAATTGAATCAACTTGCTGATTATCTCTAATAATAGCTTGTGCATTTTCACTAAGTAGAGTTCTTGTAGTTTCTTGCACTTTAGCAACAGCTGCATTGAATTTAGCAAGATCATCTTTATGGTCGCTTGAGAATTTAGGGTCTAAACCTTGTACGGTATTGATATTTGTTATAAACTCATTAAAAAGCTCATTAACAAAAGCATCTACCATTAAAAGTGCCACAAATTCATAAACAGCATCTCCATTAAGCCCTGTTGAAGCTTCAATATTTAAAATATCGGCAACAGGTAAAGGCGCAGCGTTAATTAAGTTTTTATCCGCATCATCTAAAGAAGTTTTTGCTTTGATTTTTGCAACAATAGCTTTAAATTTTTCAATTAATAAAGAACGAATATCTTTATCTATAGTTACTTTTGTTTCTTTTCCTATAGGTTCTTGATACAAACCATTTTCATCTTTGTTAATCGTATATGCTGTAAATTCAAGCGTTATAGATTTATTTTCACCATTTTTGTTCCATAGCGCTTCAAGGAATTTGTCTGTATTTAAAGTAGGACCTATTAACATTACCTTTTCAGGATCACTCATTTCTTTGCTAGTAACGGAAGTGCTTTTTTCAGTATAAGCTACCAAATCACCAAAAACGCCCCTTAAAATATCTTCATATTGATCTTCTCCAAAAGCTTCGGCAAAGAAACTTGCTTTGCCTTTTTCAATTACTTTTTGAATAATTGAACCTTGTTTTAGAATTTTAGCCGCATTTGTTTCACCGCTTTCATCAGGAGTTGTTCCATTTACAAAAGCATTTGCTTCTTTAGCAAAATTTTGTACCGTTTGAGCTGTTCCTTCCATACCTTTAGCAAAAGAAGTTAACCAGCTATCGTTTTGCCCACTTTCCGTATTAGAACTGAGCATTTTTCCAAATTTATTAGTCCAATTTGTTGTCATTTGGCAAGTATCGAAGTTCATACTATTAATAGCATTTGCTATTTTTTCAAGCTCATCCATAATGGTTTGACAATCTTTACAAAGTGTAGAAAGTGCCATTTGAAAAGCATAGGCAGGTGCAGCTGAAGCAATCTTTTTGAGCTTTTCAACCAAATACTCAAAATTAAGATAAGAAAATCCACCAAAGATCATATCAATACCGCTACACCCCACATTAAAACTTGGCGCAGTTACTGAAAAAGGGCGTATAGTTTCACCACCACCCCATCTAATTCTTGAACTGCCACCACTAATAAAACCTGAAACCTGAGATTTATAATAACCTGAATTTTCAGAAGTGATAGAACTGCCTAAATTATTTTGAATAAAGCTTGACAAATTTGCATTCAAAGCACTTGGTAACAAAAATGCACATGCAATAGCAGAAATTACCACCCTCTTTTTTAAAATGCCCATATAGAAACTCCTTTAATATCTTTTCTATCTACAAAACCCCAATACCTACTGTCAAAACTTCTAGGATGTGTTCCCATTACAAAAAACTTATCTTTTGGTATGACTCCGTTAAATATAAATTGTTCTACTTTATTTCCATCCTTATCTGTTTTTTGAGCAATGCCCAAAAAAACATTGTCACAATAATATTTCAAACCTTTTACACTTAATGTTTGTCCTTCTTCACATCTTACATATTTTCCAAAGTTAGAATCCTTATCAAAATATCTTGTTTGCACAGGTAAAGAAAAATAAATTAAAGAATCTTTTAAATCTCCTTGAAACTTTTTTTGATATATGAAAACATCTTTATCGATGCTTTTGGTATGAATTACGCCTATTCCATAAAATTGAGATAGAGCTGAAACAACTATATTTCCGATAATAAAAGCAATTAGAACAAATAAAGCTTTATTAATAAGCGTTCTAATTTGATTTTTACTTAGCTTCATTGCTTTTTGTCTTAGTATTGGCAAGTAAATCAATGGCTTCTCCTAAAGGTATTCCTTGATCGGTTAATTCTTTGATTTTAGCTTTATCTGTTGCATCGGTAGTAGTAAGATAGTAAAAATACTTATCCACTACTAAACGATAAGGTAGTTTAACATCATCAGGAGTCATCAAAAAGAGTTCTGAATATTCTCCTTTTATAGTCCTAATCGAGCGCAAAATTTCTTTATCAGTTTCACTTAGGGAAAACACTTCTGATTTAATTAACATATTAACAGAAGTTTCAGTTTGTTTCATAAAAATCTTATAGGCTGAGTTATTTACAATAACTGTTCCTGCACGACTTAATCCTCCATCTTTAGCATTATAGATATCATCAAAACCTTGAGTTGCAATAATTGCAGAAGCGCCATATTTTCTAGCACGGCGATAAGCTTGTTCGATGAAGTCATCCATTTTTGGATTTTTTCCTAAGAAACGGTGTGCCTCATCAATGATGATTTGAATTCTTGATTTTCTATCTGTACTCATATACATAAGCTGATTAATATGATAGATTAAAAGCATGATAAGCGGATCTTTTAAATCATCATACCCTTCAAGCCCTTTAAATTCAGTTACAATAAATTCTTTTTCTATATTAAACTCACAAGGACCATTAAAATATTTACCGTAAATTCCTTCTTTACAGAAAGGGCGTAATTGATCTGCAAAATCTCTAAAGCGTTGATCATCTACTTTGGCAAGTTCATCTCTAATATCTGTAACTTCCATAGTATTGCCTTTTGATAAAAAAAGCTCCTCCATAATTGCTTGTGTTTTAGCTTTAATAAGTCTTTCATCTTCTAAGGCTCTATCTTGATTTTTAGAACTTCCCAACATATAAATCAACCTTGATAGATATTCCAAATCCTCTGCGAAAGAATCTCTATCATTATTTTTTAGGCCGCTAAAAGGGTTAAAGCTGATAGGTTTTGAAGGATCAAGCGCAAGATATTGCCCTCCTACCGCATCACAAATATTAATAAAAGAGTTATCCTGATCGATAATGAAAATTCTATCATTTCTAGCATAAGAATTAAAAGCAAGCATATTTAGAAATACCGATTTTCCAGCGCCTGAAGTAGCAACCAAATAAGCATTATAATTTGAACTTGAAACAAACAAATCAAGTCCTGCAATTTGCGCTCTTCTTGAAAATAAAATCAAATTTGGAATATTGAGTTTAAAATCTGCTTCTAAAGGAATGAATTGTGAAATTTGATCAGGAAACATAGAGCGATATTTTACAGTAATATCAAACATATATTCTTTATTAATCCCCATAGGTAAAGAAGCAATAAGATTAAGTTGATGAATTCCTAAAGCTTCATCAAGCACAATAGCTTTACCACCCCCTTTATTCCAATAAGAAATAATAGTGCTTGCATTTAAAGAAGCTTCATTATAATTATCACCACTAACTATAACATTCAAATCAAAAGCATAAAGCTTTTCTTTTTGATTATCTATTCTTTCAAGTATAGAAACGCTTTCTTTTCTTGCTGCTGCAAACTGTCTAAAAATATTTTCACTCCATTTTTGTGTCAAAAGCATAGAATGATTACCTTTTACTCGTGCGGTTTTTTTCTTAGATAAAGCACAAACAGAAGCAGTAATTAAAAAAGTATCTTTGAATTGATTATTATCCAAAGCCCTACTAATATAATCACCTAATTTTTCCCCAAAATCACCAATATGTGCTTCTTGCGGAAATGATTGTGGTGTTAAACTAATAAAACTTCTACCATCTATTTTTAATTCATCATCTTTAATTAAAATCTCTGTTGTAGGCATAATAACTTGTCTATTAAGATAGCAAGTCCTATCATAATTTGGAATATTATTAATATCATGATTACCATTAAAAAGCTCGTAAAGCATAGGTTTTAAAACCTCAGGCTCAGCTACAACAGGTGAAAAATTATTTGAAGTAAGAATATTTTTCAAAATATGTTTATAAGAAATTACATCTTCTTCGCTATTAGATTTTATAGAAACTAAAAGATAGTAATTTTTTAATCTTGTAGTCATAGAACTTGAAATACTTTCTTTGGTTTTGGAATAATAAAACTTTTCCATATTTTTAATTGCCTTAAGTAAAAGCTCATTATTTTCTCTATCAGCTCTTTCTAGGTGCATGTATTTCCAGTACTCAACTATATCTTTGATATTTTTACTTCCAAAAAGTGTAAATTGTATAAACATATTTTCAGGCAATTTGCCTAGCATTTCTTCAACAGCAACAGCAGTAGATTCACCCATTCTAATTCTTGGAGAACACAAAAAAACTGTTCCAAAAGAATTATCATTATTAATATAATATTCTTTTTGAGAATCGTAGCTCATATAAGGTAAAAAGTCTGAAAATTTATATCTTTGCATGCAAGCGTTCCACACATTGGTCTGCAAAGAAGTAATCTTCTTTACAGACTGATTGATACCTAATTTTTCGTTAATAAAATCACTTAAACTCATTTTGTACCTACATCATTCATATCAAAAATTCTTTCACTTGGGTCCTGTTTGCTTCTTGGGTCGCTAAGAACAAACTCGCCTTCTTTGATTTTTAGCCAACTTTCACTATAGCCGTGATAAATGCCATCATCACTTACATAAGGAAAAACAACCATTTGTGCAAATAAAGGTTGTCTAAACAAAGGCATATTATTTGGCAACTTCACCATGTTTTCTTTTACTGCACTTTGTTGATTGCTTTGTGCAAAAGAAGGTGAATTCTTAAGCAATCCACGAATAAGCTCATCTTCATCTTGTTTGTCTAAATCCGTATATTTCATACCATCATCAACAAGTAATTTTAATTGAGCATCAACACTTGGTTCTTTAGTGATTTGTTGTTTGCTTGCACACGCTGTAAAAAGTAGCGTTGCGCATAAAATTAATATAGATTTTTTATTCATTTTTTGCTCCTAAATGAAACAGCACTTGCATCGATATACATCCAATCTTCGATCTTATACCATGCGTTGCCATTTTGTTCTGTAACGCCTTTAATGATAATTCTTTTGCCTTTAGCTACATTGCCTACTACCCTAGATGAGATTGAAGGTTTAGAATAGTATTTTGCATCTTTAATGGCTTGCCCTAAAACTATTTTTCTACCTTTTTTAAACTCATCTTTTACTCTTGATAAAAATACAAAAGCGTTTTGATCTAAAGGCTTAGGATTTATAACCGAAGCGTTTTGCTCAGGTCTTGAAATGCCTAATTTTTCCTCTAAAACTGCTACTCTTTTTTCAAGTTCTTGATTTTCTCTATAAAGTTTTAAAACAGCTTTTTTCAATAACAAGTTATTATCATATTCGCTTGTTTGAGCTTCTTTAGCACTTAGGTTTGTTAAAGAAAAAGCCAAAGCTAAACTTACTAAACTAATCTTTTGTAACGATGCTTTTATGCACATAAGTTCCATCCTTTAATTTAATCCATCCGCCTTGCTCATACAAAGCTTCTAATTCTTCGCCTTGGTTAGCCACCCTTAAAACAAGAGCTTTACAAGAAGGCATTTCTCTAATATTTGCGTGATAAACACAAACTTTAACCTTGCCATTAATTTGAGTGATTTTTGAATCCGAACTTGCAGAACAATCTATAGCAGGCTCATTAGCAACTTGTGAATTTTTATCAATTCCATTTGTATTTGTATTTGCAGTTGAAAGATTTTGTTCAGCATTAGATTTCGTAGAATTTATATCTAAAGTATTGACTGAGCTTGCATTATCTTCTTTATTTGTAAGATTTGCATCTTTTATTCCACTTTCGTTATTGTCATAGATTTTAATGCCATCATGAAGTTTATTAATATTGGTTTCTTTATTGGCATTATTTTTTATCTTGCTATCATTTTTAGATGCAGACTTATTAGAATGTTTTAAATGAGTATTTTTACCATTTTTTGCATTCTTATTTGTTTGCGAATTTGCTTTTTCAGTTTGATTTTTCAAGTCTTTTCGAATTGCCTTACTTTCTTTATCATTTTCACTGATTAAAGCGACATCAGCTTTATTGCTTGCTTCTTCTTCGCTTAAGTAGTATCTAAAAATAGTAGGCGTTTCATTTTGAATTTTACGAATTTCTACAGATTCAACCATTTCTTGAAGCTTTAAGGTTCTAAAACTATCTCTTGCTTCTTGTTCGGCTTTAGTTTTTGTTTCAGCTTTTACCTCAGGATGCTTTTGTTCATATTCTCTATCTGTTTTTTTTCTAAGCTCATCCATATCAGAACTAAGATCATACACTTCAGTCACTGAACCACACATTCCGTTATCTTTTCCTTTTTCGCAAGAAAAGTTTTCTTTATAAGGCAACATAGAGCAAGCTCCTAAAAAGATAGAAGCAGCTAAAGATAATGTAATTGCACCGTTTTTAATCATTGCTTATCCTTATCTAAATAAGAATTGATTTTTTGCATATTTGCGCCATCAATTACATCAATGATTTTCTTCTCTTTTTTATCCACTACTAAAAGTTTTGGAGTACCCATAATATTTAGCTTTTCACCTAATTCTCTCATTTTTTTAAGAGTTTGTTCTGCTTGTGGAGTAATTTTTACTTCTAAATCTTTTTGAGTTTCTCTGAGTTTAATTAGAGCTTCTTTAAAATCAGGCGCAGATAAAATTTCTTTACTCCATTGTTCAGCATGAGGGTGAATACTTAAAGGAAAGAAATTTACATAAACACTGACATCTTTTTTGATAAAAAGCTCTTCTACTCTTGCACAAAACGGACATTCAGGATCGGTAAAAAGAACAAATTCATACTTTTTAGAACCCTTTCCAAAATCTACTTTTTTAGCATATTGTGTGACTTCTTTTAAATTTAAGTCTTTAGCTTGTTTAGCACTAACTTCGCTTTGCCAAGCATCTCTATCATTAGCTGTTAAGCTTACACCTGTATTTGTATAAAGTTCTCCGATAAATATTACCCTTTTAAAAGGATTAACATATAAGATATTTCCATTATCCAAATAAGCCTTGTAAAATCCATCAATTTGACTTCTTTCTACTTTAGCTATTTTTGTTGAAGGAATAACACCTTTAACCAATGATTCTTCTTGTTGCTCAATAAGAGTTTGAGCATGAAGTAAGCTTGCTAAAGCTAAAGAGCTTAAAATTATTTTAGAAAAGATTTTCATGTATTTTTCTCCTTATTTTTTATTGTTATTTTTCTTTGCGCTATCTTGTTGTTGTTCTTCTAAAGTTTTTAACTCCAAAGTAGCTGTGGTAATAATGTTAATTTCTCTACCTGCTGCAATCTCGATTACAGGGGAGACTTGATCTGCCATTTTTAGATAAAAATCTGCAAGTTTTTCAGCACTTTTTGAAAGTCCTTTAAACGCTCCTGCTTGCAAAGTGGCTTTAGCACTCATATCACTATTTGTTGTTGTAGTTCCGCCAAAACCATTTTGAGTTACGATTTGATTTTGATTAGCAAAACCTTCTCCTACGCCTTGTAAAAAACCTGCAATTAAAGTCCTAGCAAGCAAAGCTCCTTGCTTGGTAACTACCTCACCACGCAAGCCTAATTTACCATCTTCACCAGTTGCAGCACCCTTCATTGCCATGTCAATTTTTTGTCCTTTGTTAGTAACACAAGAAATATTATTAACTCTAATATATGCTCTTTCACTTGTTAAATCCCCATATCCTTCGCCCATTAAAAAACATTCATTAATATCATAACCCCATCGATTTGGTAAAATGGAAAGATCAGTAACTTTCATGAGTACAGGCAATGGCTCAGTTTTTGCTTGAGTCATCGTAGGGGCATCCATACCTGAGAGTAAAACAGCTTTTACAATCGAGCCTGTAGGAATGACATGCCTAGTCGACTTTTTTTCTACTTTTTCCTTTTCTTCAGGTTTAGCAATGTTTGTAAAAGAAAGAGAATCTTGAATCGGTGTATATCTTGTTTGTGTAACCTCATTTAATTCAGGAACATCACCAAAATGTGTTAAGCCATAATCACTTGGCTTTTGTGTATTTGTTGCATTTTTATTTGGTTGAGGAAAATTCTTATATAAATCTTCTTCTTTATTATTTGGAGTGTCTTCTAAAACAGTTGCAGGAGCGCTTTCCATAGCTTTTTTCTGCGCTTCTTGTATATTTTTTAAATTTAATTCATAATTTCTTTTATTTGCATCATTTTCTTTTTTCATATCGGTGACAATTTTTTTAAGATCACTTACTTGTTTTGAAAGTTCTTTATTACGAGTATCTAAGCTATCCACTCTTTTTTTAGCTAAAGTAAGATCATCACTTGCTTCACCTACCCACCTTGTTTTAGCCATAGGATCATCTTGAACAAGATTAAAATTGCCTACTTTTTCTTTAGATTCTTTTTTATCGCCACCGCCTACTAAAAAAAGTAAAGCTCCTGCAATCACAAAAATACCTGTAAAAATTAAAACCTTGTTTTTATTTTGAGTTTTCTGTGCATCGATAGGACTTTTATCATTGCTAAAAAACTTTATAAAAGGATTTTTCATTTTGACATCCCCCCATCAAATACACCGCCATTTGTATTTCTTCCGCCTTTAGTAATGATTATAATTTGTGCTTTAGAATAAGGCAATAAATGATTTACTTCATTGTTGTAATAAATACTTATAGCCTTTGGAGCTTCTTTTGCAATAGAAATATAATCTTTAGGATTTAGTCTTATTGCCTTATCAGTTTTGTTTTCAACTTCAAGTAAAGTTGCTTTATAAAGCAGACCATCATAATTAGTTAGCTCTCTTGTGGTTAAGGTTTTGTCGCTTGAAACAACTTTATTAATCTTTTTAACCTTATATCCTTGTGGAACTCCACCTTTTAAAATACTCTCAGTTATTTTTGCCATAGTGGACATATAAGGGTCATCACTTTCATATTTTAAAATTTCGTCTTTTTGTGCGCTAAAATCATTAATAATTACAGTTTCAGCATCCATATTTTTAGGATTTAATGCAAAAGAATAGGTTCTATTTGCAGTCACAAAAAAAACTTCAGAACCTTTTGCTTTATCATAAACAATTTCAGGTTCACCCACAGGCTCATATCTATCTTTTCCTACACTTCTAACTTGTTCTTTTTGGATAGGTAGGAATTTAATGAAAGCTTGATTTCCTGAGATCTTGATATCTATACCTTTTTCTTTAGAGTATGCTACATCTAAAATTTGAGTAGGTAGTACAATTCGATTAACACTGCTATTTGAAACATTAATATTGATAATATCGCTTGAAGGATTATCAATAACATTAATAGCAAATAAGCTAGTGCTTAAAGTCAAAGCCGATAATATTACTTTTTTCAATTTTTCTCCTTGTTATTCTTTTCTTCTTCTATAGAAAGATCATTGAGAATAAATCTTCCTTGTTCGATAATATAATTAATTTTCAAAACACTTTGAGATGAGCGAACCACCTTATCGGATATAATATCTTTAACCACTCCAAATACTTTAATTTGTCCTTTTGTATCCGCATTAATAGCAGAAACAAAGAAAGTGCGACTAATTGCGTTATCAATAATATAATTCATTTGCTCCAAAAGTTTTGTTTTTACTTCTTGATAAAATTTTGGATCTACAAGTGTAAGCAAGTTGTCGATATTATTTCTCGCATTTTCTTTGGTAATATTTAAAAGGTTAAAAGATATGAATTGTCCCATTTCATGTAAATATCCTTTTGAAACCTGATTTCCTGCAATCCAAAATTCCTGATTAACAATTTTTGGCGGCATAAATACAACTTTTTGTGAGTCTGTTCTTGCAAGAATTACCCAAATAAGCACTAAAATAACAAAGGATAAAATAAGCGTTACAATACGGAAGGTAATATTTTCAAATATATATTTATCCATCTGATTTTTATATTTATCAAATAACATCTTTTAAGCTCCTAAAAAATATCTCATGTACGAAGGAGGTAAAGTTTTAGGTTGTCTTAGACCTAACATATAAATGACATGAAAGAAAAAACCTTTTACTCTTGACTTTTTTAACTTCTCATAATATTTTGCAGCTACAACCCCAAAAGTAAAAATTATTCCATAGGCAACAATACCTTTAGCAAACATAATTGCAATAGCTATAAATATGCTAAATATAGCTAAAGTATCAACTTCCCAATTACCAAACATAGGTTTTGTATCTATAAATTTATTTATTTCAACATAACCATTTTCAGTTTTTGCCAAAATTAACTCCTTTTTTATATTTATTGAAATTTCATTAAAAAATCTCAAGAAAAATAAAAAAGGGTTTTTACACCCTTTTTATTAAAATGTAGCAGAATTGATAGTTTCAATGATGGTACTTCCCTGAGTAACAAGTACTGCAAAACCTAGCATTAAGAAAAATTGCAAAATTGAACCTGCAAAAGCTCTCCAAACGCCAACACAAAAAAGTAGCAAGGCTATAATTCTTGAAACATAAGTATCATTTAACCAACCACTTACAATATCCCAAAGCCCTTTTGCGCCAATACTATCAGTATTTCCTGCAAAAGCACTTGTAATGAAAAACCCTAGAAGTAAAGCTAGGAGAAAAAAATTCTTTTTCATAAAAACCTCACAATTTGGACTTGTGTAGCTCTTAGCCCAGATTGGAGCTTCTTTTATATACTTAAAACAGGATATATTTTTATATAATATATCTTATTTTAAACTTAAATAACTAAACTTATTACATTAAAAAAAGTTTAATTATAATTATGTATATTAAAAAAAGTTATGTTATTATAAGTGTTTTTAATTTATTTAAAGCTTAAAAAACATTGTTATTTATTTTTTTTTAAAAAATATTATATATAATAAAATTATAAAAAAAAATTTAATTTTAAAAATAACGATGGATAATTTAGAAAATAAAATAGAACATTTAGAACTCGGATACAAAAAACAAAATAGCACTTGTAGTATTCAAGAAATAAGACTACCTGTGTTTGCACCTATTAAAAGGTATACTCCATCATCAGCTATTTATAAAGATTTTCTAAAAAATAAAAGAACTCGCACTATTAATACACAGTGGGGGAATGTCACTATAAGAGGCTCTTTGCTCACACAAATTCATAAGGATATACTCGATCTTATTATTTTAAATAATACAAAAATTCAAATATTAAAAGATCAAAGAATTAGCGTTGATTTTTGTATTAGCAATGTGCTTAAAAGCTATGGTGATGCAGGCTTTAATTATAAATGGTTTAAAAATATTTTAGAAGATATAATGGGAGCTGTAATTAAAATTAAATTAGAAAACCAAACCGAATTTTATTTTCATATTATTTCCGCCATGGGATATAATGAAAAGGGTGATTTTGGAGGTATTATTTTAAGCAAAGAGTACTTAGACTTCTACCAAAAAACTATTGCTATAAATTACAATAAAGAAATACAATCTATTGTTTTAATTGAAAATTCTTTAATAAAATCCATTATCCGTTTTTTTCTAAGTCATAATCAAATCAACATAACTCTTGAAAATCTTTTAATTGCTTTAGGGCTAGAAATCAATACAAAAGATCGTTATTTTAGAAAAATAAAACAAGAAATTAAGGCAAGTAAAAATATTTTTTCTAATTTTAAAATTGAATTTAATGAAAACAAAAACACCTTTGAATATAAAGGAAATAATAGTGTCAATTTCTTGTTCACAAACTAAAAATTCTCTCACTGAAGAGCAACAAGCTGTGGTTGATTTTAATATTGATGATATATTAATAGTAAATGCTTACGCAGGCACAGGAAAAACCTCTACTCTAGTGCAATTTTGTGAAGCAAGAAAAGATTTTAAAATTTTATATCTATCTTATAACTCTTCCATGCGAAAAGAAGCTGAGGCTAAATTCAAACACTTAAAAAATGTAGAAGTTAAAACCATGCACTCTCTTGCATATGTAGAGTTAGAAGTTCAAAAAAAATATAAAGATAGATTAGGAAGCTTAAGAGCTATAGATTTATTTGATTTTATAGGAGATTTAAAAGAAGATGTTAGAAGTTTTTATGCAACTGCTATTTTAAAAGCTGTTCGATATTTTTGCAACAGCAATCTTGAGCCAAAAGAATTTTTAAAAGAAATAACAAAAGAGCCTTCTAAATATGAAATTAGTCCGAAAATGGATTTATCATATATTTCAAAAAAAATAGAAAAATTATGGAATGATTTGCAAAGTCAAGATTGCGCTCTTGTCTATGAACACGATTTTTATTTAAAATCCTATCAACTTTCAAAGCCAAAATTAGAATATGATTTTATATTAGTAGATGAAGCACAGGATATCAACGCTTGTGTTATTGATATTGTGCTTAACCAAAAGCAAGCTAAAAAAGTTTTTATAGGAGATACATTTCAAAGCATTTATAAATTCAGAGGTGCTGTAAATTCCTTAGAAGTATTAGCATCTATGCCAAAATCTCATATTTTATATCTAACTCAAAGCTTTAGATGCCCACAAAGCATAGCTACTATTGCCAATTCTTATTTGGGAATTTTAAATGCCCCAAGAGATTTTAAAGGAACGCTAAAACCAAGAAAGGGAAATGATGAAAATGAAGCAAAAGCTATAATATGTAGAACCAATGCTAAACTATTTGATATAGCAGTAGAAAATTTAAATAAAAAATTATTTTTTGTGGGAGGGGTGAATAGTTATAGTTTTGATGAGTTATTAGACATACAAAATCTTCTGTTTAAAAAACACAAATATATCAAAAATCAGTTTATTGCAAAATTTGCCGACTTAAAAGAACTTCTTGAATATATCAACGAAACTAAAGAGGTTGACTTAAAACAAAAAATATTTGTTCTTTTTAAATATGTACATAGCGATATTATAAAGCTTATCAAAGATATTGAAAAAAGCTGTGTTAAAAAACAAGAACAAGCTGATTTGATATTAAGTACAGGACATAAGAGCAAAGGTTTAGAGTGGAATAATGTTGAAATTATTGATGATTTTTTAAACATCAAGCAAGAACTTGAAGAAAGAGAACAAATTACCATAGCAAAAGAAGAATTAAATCTTTTGTATGTGGCAGTTACAAGAGCTAAAAATTCTTTAAACATTAACAAAGATTATTT
>NZ_MJWQ01000009.1:0-5735 GCF_001762325.1 Campylobacter sp. BCW_6871
ATTGAATTTTATAAACAATCTAAAGAATATATCAACTTTACTAAAGAATTTTTTGATAAACCTTTGAAATATGAAAATTTGGGAATATTTTTAAAACCACAAGAATTGGAGCGTTTAAGGCAAGATTCTAAGCTGTTTGATGTTACTAAAAGATATTTAAATAATTTTATTGAAGCTTTAGAAGAGAGAATAGAACTAGAAAAAGCTAAATTATTTAAAGAAAAAGACGTGTTAAACTATTTAAAAGAAAATAAAGAATTAAGAGTTAAGTTAAAAAACATATTAGATAAAGAACTTGTTCATATTAAACAACATCGTCCAGATATAGTAGCTTCTTGGAAATACTATCAAGAATTTGAACAAATGTGCAAGGAGTTGAATGGTAATATTTAGGAGAAAGATTTGTAAATTAATAAAAAAAAGATATAATTGTGTTTAAAATTAGAGAAAGGAATCAATATGAAACAAGGAGATTTTACAGAGGTTGCAAAGCATTATCATAATAGACCTGCTTATAGTCCATTTTTACTTGAAAAACTTGTATCTTGTATCAATGATAAAAATAAAAATTTAAAAGATTTAAATATTGTTGAAGTAGGAGCTGGAACTGGAAAACTTACTAAGATGCTGGGAGAAATGTTTGGATGCCAAATTAGTGCTGTGGAGCCAAATGATAATATGCGTAAAGAAGGGCAAAAATTTACACAAAATTTATCAAATATTTCTTGGCACAAAGGAAGTGGTGAAGAAACCTGCATGAGCAATAATCAAGCTGATTGGGTCATCATGGCTAGTTCTTTTCATTGGACAGATCCTAAAAAATCTCTCCCAGAATTTAATCGTATATTGACAGGGGGGGTATTTCACTGCGATTTGGAATCCTCGCCACATTGTAGAGGGTTCGGTTTTTGATGAGATCGAAAAGGAGATTAAACATATTGTTCCAGAGCTTGCTCGTGTAAGCAGTGGGGTACAAAATGTTAAAAAATGGGAAGAAATTCTTGTTTCAACAGGAGATTTCATAGACTGCTTTTTTATGGAGTGTGACTATAAAGAGTTTTGGGATAAAGAGCGTTATCTTGGAGCTTGGCATTCTGTAAATGATATACAAGCACAAGCAGGTGAAAAAAGATGGCAGGAAATTTTAGAGATGATAGAAGCTAAAATTTCTCATATGCAAAGTATAGAGATTCCTTATAAAATAAGAGCATGGACAGCTAGAAAAGCATATAAAATACCTCCTTTTTTTTC
Organism: Campylobacter sp. BCW_6871; assembly: GCF_001762325.1. Lineage (NCBI taxonomy): Bacteria > Pseudomonadati > Campylobacterota > Epsilonproteobacteria > Campylobacterales > Campylobacteraceae > Campylobacter > Campylobacter sp. BCW_6871. The sequence continues at coordinate 1,252 of NZ_MJWQ01000009.1, forward strand.
ATTAAGCTTGTCAAAATGAAAAAAGGAAATAAAATGCAAAAACTAGTAGAACAAGTGTGGGATTATACCAAGCATGCTAAATTTTATAGCTATAGACCAAATTATGCTCCAAAAACTATAGATATGCTAATTAGTCTTATTGGAAAAAAAGATATCAAAGTGGCTGATATCGGTGCAGGAACTGGAAATTTAAGCATTATGCTTTTAGAAAGAGGATGTAAGGTAGTATCTGTAGAACCAAATGATGCGATGCGTGAGATCGGGATAGAAAGAACTAAAGGTGAGAAGATTGACTGGGTTAGAGCAACAGGCTTAAACTCAACACTCCAAAATAGTGAATTTGATTGGGTGACTTTTGGTAGCAGTTTTAATGTAATGGATAGAAATGAAGCCTTAGAGGAAGCACATCGCTTATTAAAATCAGAGGGATATTTTTCTTGTATGTGGAATCACAGGGATTTAAACGATCCTGTGCAAAAAATAGCTGAAGATACTATTGTAGAATTTGTACCAAATTATACAAGGGGAACAAGAAGAGAAGATCAAAGACCAATTATAGAGAGTCGAAAGGATCTTTTTGATAATATTGTTTATATTGAAGAGGATTTTTATTTTCATCAAAGCATTGAAAATTATATTAATGCATGGAAAAGTGTTAAAAATCCTTATTGGGATTTGGAGACTGATGAAGGAAATGAACTTTTTAATAAAATTAGTGATAAAATTTCACAAAGACTTCCTAAGGAATTTAGCATAAAATATACCACTCGTTGTTGGAGTGCTAAAAAAATATAAAACTAAGGAAAAATATGGCGGAGTTAAATTTTAAAACCAAAGCACAAAATTTAAAAAATTTACAAACAAAATTAAAAAAAGCAAAAGTTCTACCTTTGGTTTTAACTTCGCTTGAAAAATTAATATCAAATGAAGATAAAGTTTTACGGAATATTCAAACTTTAAAGGCTAATAGACTCATTATAAGAAGTTCTTCTTTAAGTGAAGATAGTATGAAAAACTCCAATGCAGGTGCTTTTCTTTCTTTGGCAAATATTAAAGCTGATTCTAAAGATGAGTTATTAAAAGCTTTATATGAAGTTGCCAATTCTATGCCATCAAAAAGCGATGAAATTTTAGTTCAACCTATGCTTGAAAACATTACTCTTTGTGGAGTTGGTTTTAGTGTTGATAAGGATAATTTTTCCCCTTATTTTTGTCTTCAATATGATGAAAATGGTTCAAATAGCTCTATTACAGATGGAAGTAGTAAGAGTGCAAAAACTTACTATCATTACAGAGATTATTTAGAATTTAAAGATATTAGACTTCAAAAAATTATAGAACTTATAAAAGAATTAGAAGTTTTATATGACTGTTGTTTTTTAGATGTTGAATTTGCATTTGCTATTCAAGATGATAAGGAAGAACTTTTTTGCTTGCAAGTGCGTCCTTTGGTTATGCATGAAAAAAATAATTTATTTCATTCTTTACCAAAAGAAGCTTTATATAGATTTTATAAACGTTTTGAGTCTTTAAAAGAATCAAGATCTAGAGTTTTGGGAGATAAAGCTATTTTTGGGATAATGCCTGATTGGAATCCAGCTGAAATCATAGGGTTAAGGCCTAAGCGTTTAGCTTTTAGTTTATATAAAGAAATCATTACGGATAATATCTGGGCGTATCAAAGAGATAATTATGGCTATAGAGATTTAAGATCCCATCCTTTAATTCATTCTTTTTTAGGCATTCCTTATGTGGATGTAAGATTATCTTTTAATTCTTTTATACCAAAAAAATTAGATGAAAATATCGCACAAAAACTTGTCAATTTTTACTTAGATAAGCTTAATAAAAATCATGAATTGCACGATAAGATTGAATTTAATATTGTTTATTCTTGCTATGATTTTAATAGTTCTAAAAAATTAGAAGAACTTTTAAATCATGGTTTTAATGAAAATGAAATCAAAAGATTAGAATTTTCATTATTAGAACTTACAAATAAGATTATTAATTCTAGATCAGGGCTTTATTTAAAAGATATACAAAAAGCATACAAGCTAAAAGAAAGATATGATGGCATTATTAATTCTAATTTTTCTTTAATTGATAAAATTTATTGGCTTATTGAGGAATGCAAGCGTTATGGAACCTTGCCTTTTGCGGGGGTGGCTAGGGCTGCATTTGTAGCAATGCAACTTTTAAATTCTTTAGTTGAGATTGATTTTATAACCAAAGAGGAAAAAGATGATTTTTTAAATTCACTCAATACAGTGAGTAAAAATTTAAGCAAACAAACAAACCATCTTAATTTTCACAACAAAGATCAATTTTTGAAAGATTTTGGACACTTAAGAGCAGGAACTTATAATATTTTATCTCCAAGATATGATGAAGATTTTGAACTTTATTTTGATGTGGATCAAAAAGATAGTAAAGTTTATTTACAAGATAAAGTTTTTGTTTTTTCAAAAGAAAAGACAAAAGCTTTAAATGCTTTACTTAGAGAGCATGGATTAGAGATTAATGCTTGTGAATTTTTTGATTTTTTAAAGCAGGCTATCGAGGGTAGAGAGCTCGTTAAATTTGAATTCACTAGATTGCTTTCTAAAGCTATAGTTTATATAGAAGAATTAGGCAAATATTATGGCATTGAAAAAGAAGATTTGGCTCATCTTGATATAAAAAGCATTTTAAATCTTTATTCTAGTCTTTATTCTATAAATCCAAAAGAGCAGTTTGTAGAAGAAATTAATCGCAATAAAAAAGAATATGAACTTACACAAGCTATAAAACTTCCTTCTTTGCTTTGCAATGCCGATGAAATTTTTTCTTTTTATAATCATAGTATTATTCCAAATTTTATTACACAAAAGAGCATTACTGCATTTACGGCGAAGGAAAATGATAAAGATTTAGAAGGAAAGATTGTTTTAATTTATGCAGCAGATCCTGGATATGATTATTTATTTACAAAAAATATAGCAGGACTTATTACATGTTATGGGGGTGCTAATTCACATATGGCCATTCGTGCCTCAGAACTTGGAATGCCTGCTGTTATAGGAGTTGGAGAAGAAAATTTTGAAAAATATTTAAAAGCTAAAAAAATAAATATAGAATGTGAAAGTGAGCAAATATTTTGTTTATAGGTATTACTCAAAGACTTATTTGCAACGAAAGTTATCATGAAGAAAGAGAATGTTTGGCTTTGGATTGGGGAAAATTATTTAATAAAGATTTATTTAAAAATTTTACTCCTCTTCCTCTTAGCTATGAAATAGATTTTTCTCATTATAAACATCTAGTAAAAGCTGTGATATTAAGCGGTGGCAATGATTTAAGCTTTTATAGTCCTAATGTTTTATCTAAAAAGAGAGATTTATACGAAAAGCAAGTTATAGAAATTTGTTTAAAAGAAAAAATACCACTTTTAGGAATTTGCAGAGGAGCTCAGATGATAGCTCATTATTTTAACAGCCATATAAGTCCTTGTGAAAATCATATAGGCAAACATAAAATATTTTTCTCAAAAGAAAAATTTATAAGCAATTCTTTTCATAATTTTGCTATTGAAAAATTAGGTGAAGATCTTGTAGAACTTTGCTTAGCAAAAGATAATACTATAGAAGCTTTTAAACATAAATATGAAAATATTTTTGGTATAATGTGGCATATTGAAAGAGAAAATGGACTTAATAATATTCAAATTTTAAAAGAGTGGTTTAGTTTAATCAAGGAATAATATGAATGCAATTATCTTAGCAGCAGGTTTTGGATCAAGGCTGATGCCTTTAACAAAAGATCAACCAAAGTGTATGGTTGAGTATAAAAATAAAAAAATAATAGATTATGAAATCGAAGCTTTAAAATCAGCAGGTATAAACGAAATAGCTGTTGTGGGTGGATATTTAAACGATGTGCTAAAAAATTATCTTAATAAATATGATATTGAGCATTTTTTTATTAATTCAAAATATGATAAAACCAATATGGTTCATACTTTTTTTTGCGCTAAAGATTTTATGTTAAAATGCATCGAAGAAAAACAAGATTTGATTATTTCTTATGCGGATATTGTTTATTTTCAAGATTGCGTGCAAAAGCTTATAAATGCCAAAGAAGAACTTGCTATAGTGGTTGATAAGTCTTGGCGTAAGCTTTGGAGCAAACGCTTTGCAAATCCTTTAGAAGATGCTGAAACATTAAAGATGGCAAATGGTTATATTATAGAACTTGGAAAAAAAGCTAATGTCTATGATGAGATAGAAGCTCAATATATAGGACTTTTTAAATTTTCTTATCAATTTCTTTCTGAAGTTATTGCTTTTTATGAAATGCTCGACCGAGATATTTTATATGATAATAAAAATTTTGAAAATATGTATATGACAAGTTTTTTGCAGGTTTTAATTGAAAAATACAATAATGCAAAAGCAGTGGAAATTGATGGCAATTGGTGTGAAATTGATTTTATGAGTGATTTA
>NZ_MJWQ01000010.1:0-1601 GCF_001762325.1 Campylobacter sp. BCW_6871
TATGTTTTTTAACTTAACTCTTAATTCTTTATTTTCTTTTAAATAGTTTAACACGTCTTTTTCTTTAAATAATTTAGCTTTTTCTAGTTCTATTCTCTCTTCTAAAGCTTCAATAAAATTATTTAAATATCTTTTAGTAACATCAAACAGCTTAGAATCTTGCCTTAAACGCTCCAATTCTTGTGGTTTTAAAAATATTCCCAAATTTTCATATTTCAAAGGTTTATCAAAAAATTCTTTAGTAAAGTTGATATATTCTTTAGATTGTTTATAAAATTCAATCAAATTTGTAGATGTGATTTGAAGATGGATGCCATTATTATCTTTTAATGAGGATAAATTTTCGTAAGATTTCATTAAAGAATAAACATTATCTATATCCTTAGAATGTATATATAAAGTAAATGGCAATATCCCTAAAAAATCTCCATTCATAACTCCTTCAAAAAATTTTTTATCTGTTGGTTTCTTGAAACCAAATTTATCAGCTAAAACACACATTGTATCAAATGCTTTTGCTGGTTTTATTTCTTCCATGTCAATGTAAAAAACTTTGAAATTCTTAATCGAGGATAACAAAGAATTATATAGAAACCATCTATCTGTAAAAAACCAAAAATTTAGATATTCAATCATCGGAGCATTAGCAAATTTTCCAACTATACTGGTACCATATTTTTTACAATTTAAAATTTTATTGAAATCTGAACTTAAATTAAATAATCGAACATCTTTATTTGGATTATTGGTATGATGATTCACAGCTGTTTTAAGCCGCGATATGGGATCTCTTACCAAAAAAAGAATTATCACTTTTTTTAAAAAAAGTGATAAAAATTTTTCCCTATATAATGTATTTAAACCCCATTCTGTATAATATAAAATATTATTTCGGTGTCTTTCTTTAAATAAATTATAATTTAAATAATAACTTTTTAAAAAACTTCTATGAAAATCATAATGCATATTTAAACCACATTTTTGAAAAAAAGAAGATAAAGCACCACCTCCAGATAACCCAAATAATGGATACACAAATTCATAATTATCAGGCAAAGGCAAATTCATTTCCCATGCAAGTTCAGCTGGTATGTTTTTATAGTTTATTTTTTCTTTTTCATCATTAAGTTTTTTAGGATCAAGTAAAGATGGGTAAAGATGGTTTTCTTTTTTGTATTTTTCATTAAAATCATTTGACAATAGCCATTCTTCTATAAGGTTAAAATTCTTTATAAAATAATCAAAATTATGAAAGATATTTTCTATAATAGGTTTATAGTCTTTATGGGTTTTTAATAACTTTTCTATTTGTAAAATTTTTTCCAAGAATAAAGATTTATTGCTTAAAAGATCTTTAGGAATTTCTACATCATATATTTTAAATTGATCAAATGTTTTTTTAAATATTTGAAATTCTTTATTGGCTTTTTTTATATTTTTAGCTAATGTAAAAATACTTCCTTTATACCAAGTTTTAAAAGTTTTGATTAGAACTTCACCTAATATATAAGATAAATGAAATTGATATTTTAAAGCTTGTTTATAATCAGGACATTTTTCTAAGTTAGGATATTTTAAAGAAGGAAAAACTTTGATGGTTT
>NZ_MJWQ01000011.1:0-777 GCF_001762325.1 Campylobacter sp. BCW_6871
ATGACCTTCACTCCTACCCAAAAAGAGCTCTTTAACAAAAATATTGAAGCTTTAGGTAATATTCTTTTAAAAGAAAGTTTAAAAGAAATCAAGTCTAGCAAATTTGAACTTATCTTAGGTAAAGATAATCTTGATATCAATCTAAAAGATACGAATGATAATACTTTTCTTTATGAAAATGTTATAAATGAATTAAACTCTATGCTAAATACTTACAATGACAAATACCTACTTTATCCTGTATTGTATTTTTATGGTTTTGGAAATGGAATTTTATTTAAAGCTTTATTACAAAATAAAAATCATCAACATATTGTTGTTTTTGAAAAAGATATAGAGATCATTTGGATGATGTTTCATATCTTAGATTTTTCAAATGAATTACAAAATTCAAGATTGATGATTTTAGAAACTAGTTCTTTAGATATAGAATTTTTTTCTAATTTTTGTTCTAACAAACCTTTCTTTCAATTTTCTAGAATTTATTTTTTAGAACTGATGAGTAATTATTATGAAAAATTTCATGAGGATGTTTTGGAGTTAAATAAAAAGCTAGTGCAGCATTTTAAAGATTCTATTATTTCTCATGGTAATGATTCACTTGATGCCCTTCAAGGCATAGAACAATTTGTTTATAATCTTCCTCAAATGATCACTCATCCTAGTTATACAGAATTACTTTCTAAAAGAAAGAATTTAAGTGATACAGCTATTATTGTTTCTACAGGACCAAGTTTAACCAAACAATTACCTTTATTAAAAAAGTATGCTAATAAA
>NZ_MJWQ01000012.1:0-7776 GCF_001762325.1 Campylobacter sp. BCW_6871
ACTCATCAGTTCTAAAAAATAAATTCTAGAAAATTGAAAGAAAGGTTTGTTAGAACAAAAATTAGAAAAAAATTCTATATCTAAAGAACTAGTTTCTAAAATCATCAATCTTGAATTTTGTAATTCATTTGAAAAATCTAAGATATGAAACATCATCCAAATGATCTCTATATCTTTTTCAAAAACAACAATATGTTGATGATTTTTATTTTGTAATAAAGCTTTAAATAAAATTCCATTTCCAAAACCATAAAAATACAATACAGGATAAAGTAGGTATTTGTCATTGTAAGTATTTAGCATAGAGTTTAATTCATTTATAACATTTTCATAAAGAAAAGTATTATCATTCGTATCTTTTAGATTGATATCAAGATTATCTTTACCTAAGATAAGTTCAAATTTGCTAGACTTGATTTCTTTTAAACTTTCTTTTAAAAGAATATTACCTAAAGCTTCAATATTTTTGTTAAAGAGCTCTTTTTGGGTAGGAGTGAAGGTCATCATAAACCCCATCCATCATCTACTACTAAGGTTTGTCCTGTGATAAATTTACTCTCATCACTAAGCAAAAATACCAAAGTTCCACATACATCATCTGCATCTAGCATACCCTTACTCGCACAACAATTTCTATAAGCTTTTAAAAAAAGTTCGTTTTGATTATCTAAAATTCCCCCGCTTGCTAGGGTATTAACGCGTATGTTTTGATTAAAAAGCTCTTTAGCTAGCCAAGAGCCCATGTGGTTAACCCCTGCTTTTATCACGCTATATTCTAAAGAGCTTTGCATAGAAGTGCCTTCATAGTTTTCAAATTTTGGCGCATAAACTCCCATGATGGAGCTAAGATTGATGATATTACCATGGCCTTGTTTTTTAAAAAATTTCACAAATTCTTGAGCTGCCAGCATAAAACCTGCTAAATGTAAATTTAAACTTTCACAAATTTGTTCGTATTTGAGTCCATAATAAGGCGTTTTACCCCAATCTTTGCCAAAAGGATAGCTTGAATTGACAAAAGCATCGATTTTACCGTATCTTGCATGACTTTTTTCAAGGGCAGTTTGCAAACTTTCTTGCTTGGTGATGTCAAGTTCTAAGCTTAAAAGTTTTGTTTTAAAATTTGTTTCTAAATTTTCTCGCAGTTCTTTTAAGCGTTCTTTGTTAATATCTGCAAGTATGACTGTGCCTTTATTAAGAAGTATTTTTTTGCAAAGCGCTTTACCTATACGCCCACAAGCTCCTGCTACAAAGATGATTTTATTTTCAAGCATTAAAAATCCTTTGGTGATAAATTTTTTAAAGAGATTAAAAACTCTACGATTTTAAAATCAAGTTCACTATCTACATCAAAAGCCGTGCTTTCATCCATTACAAAAAGCCCTGTGTTTTTGCCAAAAACACTATCATTTTCTAAAAGATAATCCCTTTTAAAAATATAAATACTAGCGTTCATATCGTAGCATTTTGGGGCACTTTGGCGGGTGGTGAAATTTCCTTCTTTGGATTTTACTACCTTGTTATTTTGCATTTCTATGAGATTAAAATAAGGATTGCGTCTAGCTGGAACTGCGGTGATGAGATTGGAATTATCATTTTTAACAAAACTTTCATAAGCTTTTTTTATATCAAGGCTTGAGCGTAGTGGAGCTGAAGCATCTAAGTCTATGAGAGTTTCAAAACGCGTTTTAAAGTGCTCTTCACTTCTTAGCAAGGCATCACGCATGACAGGAAGTTTTGCAGCCCGATCATTGGCAAGATGGGCTTCTCTTTTAAAAAAAACTTCAGCATCGTATTTTTGGGCTACACTTGCGATTTCATCACTATCAGTACTTATGACTATGTGTTTAAAAAGCTTTGAATTTTGAGCTTGTATGATGCTATAAGCTATCATTTCAAGTTCGTTAATCTTTCTAATATTTTTGTTTTTAACGCCTTTACTTCCACCTCTAGCACAAATGGTGCATAAAATTTCAGCCATTTTTTTTCCTTACTTCATCGCAAACTTCAAGTACTTTTAAAGCTTGCTTAAGATCGCAAAGTTCTTTATCTTTTTCAAAGATTGCTTGATGTAAATTTTGAAGGGTTTTTATCGTATCGTTTTCAAAATTTAAGATTTTTTGACTTTGATCTTTGTGATAAATTTCGATTTTATTGTTTATTAAATCGGCTTTAAAGCTTTTTTCTAAAGTGTGAATGGTAATTTCTCTTTTGTTAAATTTAGAAAAATAGTCTAATTCTATATGAATTTTAGCTTCTTGTGAATTTTTTAAAGCCAAAAAGGCAAAATCATCGCTTGTTATGTCAAGCTCTGAAATTTTAGCATTTTGGGAGTATATAAGCTCTAAGTTTCCAAAAAGAAAAAAGGCTAGATCGATTTCATGGGAAAGATCGAGTAAAACCCCACCACCTAGCTCTTTTTTAGCGCTGTAATTTTGCTTGTAGTCTAAAGCCCTCCAATGGGGCAAATAAGAATTACAAACCAAACTAGCAAAATAAATTTTTTCCTCTTTTAAAAGTTTTTTTAAAGCTACAATCACAGGATGAAAACGTAGTAAATACGCCACATAAATGTGATTTTTTGAGCTTGTGAAATTTTTCACCTTTTCAAATAAAGGTTTTTCTACGAGTATGATTTTATCTTTTACAAGCTCATTTAAAGTTTTTAAGGTATTAAAATGCTCTGTAGTGATATTTGCAATGATAAAAAGATCAAATTCATTTAAATCACATTCTTTTAAAGAGCGATAAATTGGAGTTTTTTCAAACTCTTCTTTTTTAGCACTTAAAGAAAGCAAACTTACTTCATACTTTAAATTTTTTAAGGCTAAAAAATGCTTTTTTCCTATGCTTCCAAGGCCTATGATTAAGATTTTCATTTAAAATCCTCATTGGCTTTTAAAAACTCATCTGGCCTTCCAATGTCAATCCAATAATCATTGATGGTATAGGTATTTACCTTGCCTTTTTGTAGAGCGAGTTTGATGAGTTCGGGCATGTCTAGGTATTCGTTTTTAGTAATTAAATTTAAAATTTCATTTTCAAGTACATAAATTCCTGCACTTACTAGAAATTTTTGAGTAGGTTTTTCTTCTATATTTTCTATAAAACCTTGCTTTTGAGTGATCACTCCATAAGGAATTTGTTGCTCAAACTCACGCACGCAAACGCTCATTAAAGCTTTTGATTTTTTATGCGCTTTTAAAAGATCATTAAAATCAAGCTCGGTTAAAATGTCTGCATTCATAACGATAAAACTTTCTTTAAATTCTTGTTTTATAAGGCTTAAAGCTCCTGCTGTACCTAGTTTTTTACGCTCTTTAACATAAGAGATTTTAACCCCAAATTTTTGCCCTTTTTGAAAATAATCTTCTATGATTTGTTTTTTATAATTCACACAAAAGATAAAATTTTCAAAATTTTGATTTTTAAGTCTTTGGACTATGCTTTCTAAAATGGGTTTTTTGCCTACTTTTAGCATGGGTTTTGGAGTATCTTTAGTCAGCTCTTTTAAGCGAGATCCTAAGCCTCCAGCCATGATGATAATGGAGTTTGGATTGGCTTTTAAAAGTGATGAGATAGATTTTATAGAAAGGATTTGCCCTTTTTTATCTAAAACAGGAAAATCATAAATATCGGTTTTAGCAGAAATTTTTAAAAGTTCTTCTTTGCTTGTGTTTTCTTTTATGGTGATGGGATTTTTAGTGTAAATATCCTTGATACTATCTTTTAAAGTTTTGCCACTAATTAAAGCTTTTCTGATGTTTGAATCGCTAATTACTCCTAAAAATTTATCCTTTTTATCAACTATAATGCCTAGTCTAACGCGTTCTTTCCCGACTATTTTTAAAGCTTTTTTTATGCTTGAATCAGGGGTAAGTTTGAGTTTGTTTATATCCACACTAAGCCTTATAAATCGATGAAATTTTTATATAAAATTATATCTAAATTTACATTTTTTAAGCAAGTTTTTATGATTTTATTGGGATTTTTATCATTATCATAAGGGTTTTTAAAATTTTTTAATTTTTGTTTAAATTCTTTGCTTTCTAATTTTTCAAAAGCTTGATCAATATCATTAATTTCACAATCAATGATATTTTGAGTTCTTAAACGCCCTTTTTGCCTATCTCCTATGTTAATGCAAGGAGTTTTAAAAAAAGGACTTTCAGTAATACCGCTTGAAGAATTGCCTATCATGGCCTTGGCTATTTTCATAAGACTTAGATATTTTTGTGAGCCAAGATTGTCAAAAAGTTTAGCCTTGTGTGAGTTTTTTTGGCAGTAATTTTGCAAAATTTCATTGATTAAAAGTCCATTTTCATCGGCATTTGCTTTGGTAAAAATCAAACTTGCGTTTTTAAGGGTATCAAGTTTTTTAAGCAAGGTTTTAATCTCTTTTTGAGTGTTTTTTACATTTAAGGTTAAAGGATGATAAGTGATTAAGTAAGGTTCTTTATCCAGTTTCATTTCTAAGGCTTTTTCTAAATCTTTTTTGCTTAAAAAATTCATATTTTTTATGATAGTAGAAGTTAAAGAGCCTATATTAAAAACCCTTTTTTCTTCTTCTCCAAGTTGTAAAAGCCTTTTTTTGTAAATTTCATGACTTACAAAATGTAAATGTGCCATTTTCGAAATACTGTGCCTTATACTATCATCAATAGCTCCTAAAGTAAGCTCTCCGCCACATAAATGCACTAAGGGGATGTGCATCAAAAGACACACACTTGCTACACTAAGCATTTCATAACGATCGCCTAAAATCACCACCATATCAGGCTTTAAGTCTTCAAAAGCTTGACTAAAAGAACTAAAAGCTAAGCTCATGCTTTTACAAAGGCTTATCTTATCATCACTTGCGAGTAATATAGGAATTTTTTTAGCAATTTTAAATTCTTTTTCTATTTCTTTATAAGTAAGTCCAAACTCAGGACTTAAATGTGCTCCTGTAGCGATGATCTGAAGGCTTAGATCTTTATCGTTTTGAATTTCATGGCATAAATTTCTTAAAAGATACCATTCAGCCCTTGTTGCACTGACTATACAAATCTTTCTTTTACTCACGGATAAGCTCATCTTCTTTGTAGTTTTTAGTAGCAATCTTACCTAAAAACTCTTCATATCTCATAGCACTTATACCATTTGCGGGGCGTTTAGTGGTAAGATTTTCTTCGCTAAAAATTTCTCCTTTTTGTATATCTTTTTTAGCGACTAAACTTTTTCTTACTATGTTGATATTTTTTTGTTCGCTTTTACTTGCTTTTTTTATGCCATCGCCCATAGCCTTTTGTATTTGTCTTATTTGAGTGCAAAGCATTTTAAGTTCATGAGGTTCTAGGCTTGCTTTATGATCAGGCCCTGACATATTTTTATCTAAAGTAAAATGCTTTTCTATCACACAAGCTCCTAAGGCCGCAGCAGCTAGAGAAATGTGTATGCCTTGAGTGTGATCAGAATAACCCACATCAAGCTTAAAAGCGTCTTTTAAGCTTTGCATGGCTTTAAGATTGACTTCGTCAAAAGGGGCAGGGTATTCTGTAGTGCAGTGTAAAAGAGTGATATTTTGGCGTTTAGTACCGTTTTTGCAAAGTACATTTAAAGCTTGTTCTATCTCGCCTAAATTTGCCATGCCCGTTGAAAGCATGATTTTTTTATTAAGCTTTGCAATTTTTTTAAGATAGGGTAGATTGGTGATTTCCCCGCTTGGAATTTTAAAGATTTTTAAACCTAACTCATCTAAAAGATCTACGCTTTCAAGATCAAAAGGAGTAGAAAGAAAGGCAATATTGCATTTTTTTGCGTGTAAGATAAGCTCTTTATGAGCTTTAAGATCGAGTTCGAGTTTTTGCACCATTTGAAGCTGATTTTCATCACTAGCTGTCGTTTTAAGTTGATAGGGTGCTTTTTTAGCCTTTGTGCTGATACAGTTTTTGGCTTTAAAACTTTGAAATTTAACAAAATCAGCCCCTGAGTTAGCTGCGATTTCTATTAACTTTTTAGCTAAATTTAAATCGCCATTGTGATTGACTCCTGCTTCTGCGATGATGAGAGTTTTTTTCATAGTTTTCCTTAATTAGAATTAATACAAATATTCTAGATATTATTTTTTAATATCGGTATTTTAAAAATTTATTATTACTAAAATTTTTACAAATTTGGTTATATTCTTTCCGATTAAAAACTATACCACCTATATAAAAACTTCCATTTATGGTAGAAAATTTTTCTTTAAATTTGTAAAGCGTATCGTTATCTTGAACTCCTCCACCCAAGAAACAAAATTTGGAATTATTGTTACTTGCATATTCAAAAAAGAAATCTAATAAAGCTGCATTGGCATTGGATTTTAAAACATTGGCACTTAAATGATAATAAGAAAAATCTCCACAAAGAAAAAATGATGCATAGGCAAGAATTTTATTATTTAAACTTGCTTTTAGTATTTTATTTTCGTTAAAATCAAAGAGTTTTTGAAAATAATCTTCGCTAAAATAATAAAATTTATCCGCTTGGTTTCTTTGCATAGTTTTACTATATAATGTAAAAAAATCTTTATAATCTTTTTTTGTAGCAAATTTTATTTGCAATTCTTCTCTAGCTTTTTTGATATAAGATCTTATTCTAGGGCTATAATTCATACGAATATTATCAATACCTTTTTCTGTGTTTACAATGATGGTTTCTCTACTTTTAGTAAAAAAAGGTAAAAGTTTTGAATATATTTTTAGATTTTCATCAAAAAGATGAAATCGGATAAAAAAAGCAATGATGTTTTGTTTCAAAGCTTCTGTTTTTAAAGCTTTTAAAGCTTCTTTGATGAAGTCTTCATTTTGAGAATTGCAATATATTCCACCATATCCATAAGGACTTTGCAAATCATAAAATTGAGAATTCTCTATTTTTTCCTTTATGGCTATAACCTTAAATACAAATCCATTTTTACTATACGAGAAATCAAATGTTTCTCCATAAAGCTCAGCATATTTTTTATTAAGATAAATATCATTTGATAAGCAAGAATAACGATTGTGAACTTGCAAATAATTTTCTAAAGAAATTCTACTCATCTTCCACTCCTTATAGGAGTTATTGATATACCCCCCCCCATAAAATATTTCATTAATTAAATCCTTTCTCCTTCTATGATAAATAATTTGTCAATTAACTTGTTGTCAGCTTCAAGGCTTTGTGTTTGTAGTTTTATCCATTTAAAATATTTATTTTTGTATAACTTTTTAAGATCTTTTTTGTTTGAATATCTAATCATTCCTACATGAGTATAAATACCACTCTTTGGAAGTTGAAAATCATCATTCGTATTGTCATATCCTTCAATACCTTTAGATATTGTGCTAGAAAAGAATTTTCCATTTATTTTTAATTTCATGATGGCTTTATTAAAAATTTTCTTTGTTTTTGCAAAATTATTACAACAGAGTGAACAATTATCAATAATAGCATCAAAACTTTCATCTTCAAATTCATCAAGTTTTTGTTCATAATCTCCAATTTTAATTTCTTGTATATGGTGACTTAAATTTTCATTTTCTAGACGTTGCTTAAATCTTTCTACTCCTGTTTTACTCCATTCTATGCCGCTAACACTGAAACCTTCTTTAGCGCAAAACCAAAGATTAGCACCTGTGCCAAGTCCTAATTCTAGTATATTTATTTTACTTCTATCTTTAACATTGTAAAAATTCTTTGCAATAAAACGGATTAAATTTTCGCTAGGGTATTTCCCCCATTCTTTTTGAGAAAAAATATTTTCCCAAA
>NZ_MJWQ01000013.1:0-1070 GCF_001762325.1 Campylobacter sp. BCW_6871
CTAATTGTATTAAGTTTTCTATGGAAATAGGAAGTTTAATTTGTGTTCCTTTGCCTTCTTGTTCAAAATGTGGAGATATTTTACCTATTTTTGGGGAATGGAATTCGTTTTTTGCTTTTAACCCTTCAATTTTTTCTATTAATTTATTATCTCCACTCATTCTAACCTTTCTATCAATACTTTCCATATTAATATCTTCTGTTACTTCATATCTTTTATAGGTTTTTTGCATGGCTTCATTATTTTCATAGGGCAATGATCTTTTTTCATAAGGCATCGCTCCTTTTTTCTCTTTAAAAGGGCAAACAAAACCGCCTGAATTATCTCCATATCTGTCCAGTTTCATCCCTTTTTTTAGAGTGATTTCTCTTGGTTTAGGTGGGATTTTATAACCATATTTTTTAGGCCAATCAATCTCCCCATTTTCAAGAATATAATTTGAACTTCTAGGTTTTGGAGTATCTTTAGGCCATATTCCATTATGTTTGTAAAGATGAACTTCTTTATTATTTACCTTACCTTTTTTATTTTCATTTTCTAAATATAAAAGCATTTTTGCTTTTTCTTTGCTTTTTTGTGCCGATTTTGGTTTGTTTACTATCCCTTGCCATCTTATCCTATCATACTTAATCTTAGCAAGAGGACTAGCTTGTATTTTAGTTAAAGCAAATTTAATCTTATTGCCTTTAGGTATAGAAAGTACAGGATAGCCTTTATTACTTACTCCTATTAAGCCCATTTGATAAACGGAATATTTATTATTGATTTTATGCTTTGAATAAGTATAAGGAAATACCAAAGCAACTTTAGTACAAGGTCCTCCAGCTACTGGAGGATTTAAACATCCACTTATACTAGCTCCTTGTATTTCATCGTGTAACATAATAGGAACATTATTATATTTTATTCTTTTAGCCTTTTTTGCTTTTAACTTAACTCTACCTCCATGTAAGCATAATAAAGTATTATCTTCCAATATAGGATGCATACAAGAAGTATCAAGAGTTACATTAATATCTTCTATTCTAGGAATAGTTATCTTTCTTTTTCTAGCCATGAAAAGCCTTGTG